>CAZPWB010000022.1:0-35617 GCA_964590425.1 uncultured Lishizhenia sp.
TATTTAGGTGATAATAACTCAAATTTAGAGGTATAAACGGAATTGACCAAAAAAAGATGCTTTAGCCGTGAAAAAAAGATACTTACAAGGCTTCATCCTGAAAAAAAACACTGATTTGATCGGTAAGCTCGGTGTTCAGCAATTGTGCGCCGTTGCTAATAAGTTGATGTACAGCACTCACCTTGTTTTCAGGAGCTAATTTTGTGCCCCGCTGAATTTTTGTTTCCGAAATACGCTGTTGCAAATAAGGTAAAAATTGAGTGAGATGATGAGCATCTGTTTCAAGTTCTTGTTGGAATTGAAAATACACAAACTGCCATTTAGCTTCTTGTAGTAAGAAGAGGGCAATGAAGTCGTGACCAATTTGCACCAAGCTTTGTGCTTTTTGATAGGCTTTTTCTAAAACAATATCTGAAAAAAGCTCTATGAACTCTTGGGCTTTTTGGGGTTGTTGTGCAGCAAGTTCGCGCCATTCTTTGTCATAAAGCTGGTGAACGATTAAAAATTGCTTGAACTCTGGCTCAAGTACTTGTAATTCGTCCTGACTAAGGGTGCGGAAACGCGGCATGCTATTATTGTTCTTCGCTTTTTCTTACCTCTAGGCTGAGGTCAAGTACTTCATCTACTACCTTTTGTGTGATAGCCTGCTCAAGTGTGAAGCGATATTTGCCTCTAAATGGTAATTTTCTTTTTGGGAAAATGAGTTCGTGTTCAACGATTGTACCTGATTTTTTACCAATCCAGTTACCATCAGGGTAGGCCATTTTAATTTCGTAGGGTTCACGAGACGACTTGCCAGTTGGTGCGGTACTTGAAAGAAAAACCCAAAGATTGTTGTAAGCGTAGTCTGTGGTGCTTCTGAGTGTAAACACGAAGTCATAGGCTATTGAAGTATCTTGTATATCAACCTCAAAGCTCGGCTTTACGTCTTGATTCCAGCGTTCATCTTGGAACTTAAATGACTTGTTGTAGACTGCTTCTTGGGTACAAGAAACCAAGAAGAGCGTCAATAGAAGTAGGCTACTGAGCTTTTTCATTTTTAGGCCCTCCAGGATTCGGTTTGCGTGGTTTGCGGTTTGGTCTTCTTTTCTTGTTGTTTGAGAATGATTTTTCAAAACGCGTAAGACTATCTTGGCCTACCACATTTTGGTAACCAATTTCTTCTACTTTTTCTTTGACTTGTGCGTATTCAGCGAGGTCTTTCGGTTTGACACCCTCTTTGTTTAATTTTTTAATTTCGGCAACACGCTCAGGGCTTAAGGCAACCATGCCCGTTTCTCCTTTGTAAGCATACCAAATAATGCGCTTGAAAACATCGGTCTTCATGTGAATGGCATCGCCCTTTTCGGTATGCAGCTTGCCGTCAACCTTTGGCATCGACTTAATGGAATCTAGGTACATGTCGAGTTCGTAATTCAGACAGCACTTCAGTTTACCACATTGACCAGCTAATTTTTGCGGGTTTAAGGATAATTGCTGGTAGCGCGCCGCCGAAGTTGATACAGATCTGAAATCGGTGAGCCAAGTACTACAGCACAACTCGCGACCACAAGAGCCAATACCACCAAGACGCGAGGCTTCTTGACGCGAGCCAATTTGTCTCATTTCAATGCGTACTTTGAAGCGGTCTGCCATGTCTTTGATGAGCTGACGAAAGTCAATGCGGCTTTCTGCAGTGTAGTAAAAGGTCGCTTTAGAAAGGTCTCCTTGGTATTCGACATCTGAAATTTTCATGTCGAGTTTGAGGTTCAAGGCTAAGGTTCTGGATTGGGTCAAGAGATCGCGCTCTAGGCCACGACCTTGGATCCATTTGTCAATTTGTTCTTGATTGGCAATTTGAAAGATTTTTTTGCATTCAGCAACTTTTAAGTTTGGTGCTTTTTTTTGTACTTGAATGCGGGCTAATTCACCGAGCGCTGAAACCACCCCAATGTCATAACCTGGTGCCGTATCAACAGCAACAACGTCGCCCACTTGTAGACTTAAGTTGTTAGAATTACGGTAAAAGGCTTTTCTTGAATTTTTGAAGCGAACTTCTACCAATTCATAAGCGCTTTGCCCTTCAGGCATGCTGATGTTGGATAACCAGTCAAAAACCTCGAGTTTATTGCATCCGCCTGAGCTGCAAGTACCATTGTTCTTACAACCATTCGGTGTTCCTCCACCACTACTACAAGACGCACAACCCATTAGAAAATTTTTGAGGTAAAGATAATAAATTATACGTGAAAGTTATGCTTGATGAATGTAACGCATGGTTTGAAAACACAATTGCGTAAATAAAATTCTTGCGTTGGCATTTCGATCTAAATGGTAATAGGCGTCGTCAAATGTATCCATGAATTCACGGATGTTGTTGCCACTGATAAAGGGTGCAAATTTGTCTAGAAAGGCAGCTTCTTCCTTGGAAACTTTTGTCAGCATATCTCCCATATAGTTGGTCAGTAGACTCTGACGCAGCATATGTAAAGCGTATTGCAAAAACAATTTTTGTCTTTCCTTGCCTATATTACCTAGGGCTTCAGCCCAATCCATCATGGCGAGCACATCTTTTTTGTAACAGACGCGCATCAATTGAATAAACTGTTCGCGTTGTTGATCTTGACTTTCATTGGCTTCCAAGAACTGATAGGCGGCCAACAATGAACCTTCTGCAAAGGCAGCTACTGAATCAGCCTGTGTGGCAGTAAGCTGCTGTTTTTGCTGCAAAAAAGCACTCAGCGCTTCATCTGAGATTTTTGGAATTCGAACTAATTGCGTTCGTGATTGAATCGTTACCATCAATTTGCCGGCATCTTCGCTCACGAGTAGAAATATGGTTTTGGCGGGTGGCTCTTCGAGAATTTTGAGCAGTTTGTTGGCACAATCTGCGTTCATTTCTTCTGGTTGCCAAATGATCATGACCTTATAACCTCCTTCATAAGACTTCAGATTGAGCTTGCGAATGATTTCTTTGCTCTCGTCTGTTGCGATGATGGGTTTGCGCATTTTGTTATCGATGCGTTCGGTCCATTCGAATAAATCAAAATAAGGTTTTGAGTGCAATTGTTTGCGCCAATCTTCTATAAAAACATCAGAAACCCTTCCGAGTGTTAGGACAACGGGAAACACAAAATGAAGATCGGGGTGTTGTTGTTGGCTAACTTTTTGACACGACGGACAAGTGCCGCAACTGTCTGTAGGGCATGGGTTTTGACAAAACAAATATTGAGCAAAAGCCAAAGCCAAGGGCAAACCTCCGTTTCCGGCTGGGCCATGAAAGAGTTGGGCATGGGCAATTTTTCCGGATTGAATCTCACGGATAAAATCTTGCTTTAAAGCATCTTGACCAATAATTTGCTGAAATTGCACCCCCAAAAATAGCTAAAAAGGCGCAATTATTCGGCGCTCCCTTTGAGAAGCAGTACGATTTCACCTTTGGCATCGTGTTGTTCAAAATATTGCTTCAAACTTTCTAGCGTACCGCGGTGATAGGTTTCAAATTTCTTACTGATTTCACGAACAACACAAGCTTCGCGCTGCGGGTCTAGCCATTCGCACATTTGAGTAAGTGTTTTGGCAATTCTGTGCGGGGATTCATAAAGCACAATAGTGCGATTCTCGTTAGCCAAGGCCTGAATTTTAGTTTGACGCCCCTTTTTGTGTGGTAGAAAACCTTCAAAAACAAATTTGTCACAAGGGAAACCTGAAGCAACCAAAGCCGGGACAAAAGCCGTAGGGCCAGGCAAACACTCTACTTCAATACCAGCTTGAACGCAAGCCCTAACTAGTAAAAAACCGGGGTCAGATATCCCTGGGGTACCTGCATCAGAAACCAATACGCAGTTTTCATTTTGTTGGATTAGTTCTATCGTTTTTTCTAAGAAACGGTGCTCGTTGTGCGCATGAAAGGCCAACACTTTCTTTTTGATTTCAAAGTGCTGCAACAGTTTGTTGGTCACTCGGGTATCTTCGGCAAAAATGAGCGGTGCTTCTTTTAAAATTCGAAGTGCTCGGAGTGTGATGTCTTCGAGATTGCCGATTGGGGTAGGGACGAGAATGAGTCTGGACATATTTAAGCAAAAACAGCACGTACGACCTCTTCAATTTTCGTACATGGAATGATTTCTATTTGATATTTGTGCCCTTTAATCCCTTTGGAATACTTGGAGACAATGATTTTTTTGTAGCCGAGTTTTTCGAGTTCAGATAAACGTTGTTCTAAACGATTGACAGGTCTGAGTTCTCCGCTCAGACCAATTTCGGCAGCAAATGAAATGGTTTTGTCAATGGCGAGGTCGGCGTTCGAAGATAAAATAGCCATTGCCACAGCGAGGTCTATGGCAGGATCGTCTACTTTAATGCCACCTGCAATATTGAGAAAAACATCTTTGGCAGCTAAACGGAAACCACAGCGTTTCTCTAGGACAGCAAGGAGCATATTGAGCCTCTTGACATCAAAACCGGTAGACGAGCGCTGAGGCGTGCCATAGGCCGCAGAGGAGACAAGCGCCTGTACTTCAATGAGTAAAGGTCGTATGCCGTCTACCATGGAAGCCACTGCAACGCCACTCAGGGCATCTGAACCTATAGAAACTAAAACTTCTGAAGGATTAGCCACTGGATGTAGGCCATCACCTTGCATGCTGTAAATACCAAGCTCATTGGTAGAGCCAAAGCGGTTTTTAATGCTGCGCAACAAGCGGTAAATATGATGGCGGTCTCCTTCGAACTGCAACACGGAATCAACCATGTGCTCAAGTACTTTTGGCCCAGCAATAGTTCCATCTTTGGTGATGTGGCCAATCAGGAAAATAGGGATATCTGTTTGTTTGGCAAAGCGCAGTAAGTTCGCTGTGCATTCGCGAACTTGAACAACCGAACCCGGTGAACTCTCTACACTATCGGTGTAAAGTGTTTGGATAGAGTCGATGATGAGGAGTTGGGGCTGAATGGCTTCGGCCTGAACCAAAACCTGTTGTAAGTTTGTTTCAGTTAATAAAAAGCACTGCTGGTTGTCAAGGCCAAGGCGTTCAGCACGCATTCTGATTTGTTGTTCGGATTCTTCGCCAGATACATAAAGGACCTTGAGTTGCTCTTTGATGGCTAGTTGTAAAAGCAGCGTAGATTTTCCGATACCGGGGTCTCCGCCAAGTAAGTTAATTGATCCCGGAACGATGCCACCCCCAAGCACACGATTCAGTTCAAAATCCTGGAGTGGAATGCGGCTTTCTTCGCTTTTTTGCACTTCTTGGATTAAAACCGCTTGTTGTGCTTGGCTCGATTTTGAGAAACTCACAACGTGTTTTGGCGTTTTCTCCGTGCGTTCTTCAACAAAAGTGTTCCATTCTTTACATCCTGGGCATTTACCGAGCCATTTTGGGGCTTCATAACCACAATTTTGACAAAAAAAAGCGCTTTTGGTTTTGGACATGCTCGTAGAAGTGTTTTGACAAAGGTATTTAAAAAACGCTGTCCTTACCTGGCTTTTAAGGACTTAATCCGTATTATTACGGAAATCAAAAATAAAATTTTTAAGAAATTTGAATTAGGTGTTTGCTAGAAACACAAAAAATATAATTTTGCCCTTAAATACTTGTCTTTCCTATGTCAAAAAGAAGAGCAATCATCAGCTACGACAAACTCACTATTGAGCAGAAAAAACAAATCCTCAAGGACTTCCCTGACGGATACATCAACCATTTAACTACCATCAAGACCCCAACGGGTGAAGTCCTAGATGCATTAGTCTGGGAAACAGATGAGGTCATTTACTTGGTAAAAATCAATAAGGTCATGCCTAAGGCTAAACCTGTTGTCAATGAAGACGACGACGACTTTGAAGATGACTTTGATAAAGTTGATGACATCAAAGACGACGAACTCGACGACGACGACTCCGATGAAGATGCCGACGATTACGATAACGATAACGCTGACGACTCCGACGACGACACCGACGAAGAGTAAGTCACTCAAAGCCAAGTTTTCTTAACTTTGGGTCAATGCAGCCCAACACATCTCTTACTGATCTTTCTGTGCTTTTGAACAGCATAGCTCCTGTCGACCAAGTTGGCAGCCTAGAACGCATTGCAAAAATTCAATCAAGAAGCCTAAAAGGCTCTGCTAAAATTCAAGGGTTGCGCATGGCGCTCTCCATGATTGACCTCACCACGCTTGAAGGAAAAGACACACCGGGGAAAGTGCGTCAAATGTGCTTTAAAGCTCAACACCTACATGATCAAGCCGAAGGTTTACCAACGGTAGCTGCTGTATGTGTTTTTCCGACAATGGTAGGCATTGCCAAAGCGGCACTTGCAAATACTAATATCAAAGTGGCAGCTGTTTCGACCGCTTTTCCGGCTGGTCAAGCCCCTTTTGAAGTAAAAAAACTAGATACACTGCATGCTGTTGAGCACGGTGCCGATGAAATTGACATGGTGATTTCACGCGGCCGCTTCTTAGCCGGGGATTATAATTTTGTATATGACGAAATTGCAGCCATCAAAGAACTTTGCGGTACAGCAAGACTTAAAGTCATCTTTGAAACCGGCGAACTAGACTCACTCGACCAAGTAAAACGGGTATCTAGTTTGGCCATTGCTGCAGGTGCCGATTTCATTAAAACATCAACAGGAAAAATTCAGCCAGCTGCTACTTTTCCAGTGGTTTTGACCATGCTGAGTGCCATCAAAGAGCATTATGACCAAACGGGTCAGATGATTGGTATGAAACCTGCTGGAGGCATTTCATCGGCCAAAATTGCCTTGCAACACCTGCTACTTGTCAAGGAAGTACTCGGTGAGGCTTGGCTGAGCAACGAATGGTACCGTTTTGGCGCTAGTAGTTTGGCCAACGACCTCCTCATGCAATATCAAAAACAACTGACCGGGAAATATCAGTCAGCGTCCTATTTTTCAATAGATTAACTATGAGCCAAATCAACTGGAACCTCGAACCTTCCTTAGAATCAACTGCTGTGGTTCAAATTAAGGAGCAATACGAACTTTTCATCAATGGGCAGTGGCAAGCTCCACTGTCAAAAACCTATTTTGATTCGGTGAATCCTGCCGATGAACGTCATTTGGCCAAAATTGCATGGGCTCAAGCTCAAGATATCGACCTAGCGGTTCAGGCAGCCCGTTCTGCCTATGAAAACGTGTGGTCAAAACTTAGTGGTGCTGAACGCGGAAAATATCTATTTCGCATTGCAAGGCTCATGCAAGAAAAGTCCAGAGAATTAGCTGTGCTTGAAACCTTAGACGGCGGTAAACCAATTAAAGAATCAAGAGATGTCGATGTTCCCTTAGCGTGTAATCATTTTTTCTATTATGCAGGTTGGGCCGATAAACTGCAAGAGGCGTTTGCTGGTAGAGAAGTAGCAGCACTAGGAGTAGCAGCGCAAATAACACCTTGGAACTTTCCACTTTTGATGTTGGCCTGGAAAATTGCCCCTGCATTGGCTTGTGGAAACACCGTGGTATTAAAGCCTGCAGAAACCACCTCTTTAACGGCACTTAAATTTGCAGAAATTTGTCAAGAAGCAGGTCTGCCAGCGGGTGTTGTCAACATTGTCACAGGCTACGGCGATTCAGGTGCAGCATTGGTAGCGCATCCGGATGTCAATAAAATAGCTTTTACAGGAAGTACGGCTGTAGGCAAGCAAATTCAGAAGGCTTGTATCGGAACTGATAAAAAAATCACGTTAGAACTAGGCGGAAAATCGGCCAATATCATCTTGGAAGATGCCCCCTTAGATCAAGCCGTAGAAGGCGTGATCAATGCGATTTTCTTTAATCAAGGACACGTTTGTTGTGCTGGTTCAAGGCTTTATGTCCAAGAGTCTATCGCCGAACGCGTCATTGAAAAGTTAAAATTCCGTTTGCAAAGCATCTATGTCGGAAATCCTTTAGATAAAAATACAGATATCGGTGCCATCAATTCCAAAAAGCAATTGGAAACCATTGAGCGCTATATTTCACTTGGAGTGGAAGAGGGAGCGGAACTGTATCAACCAAGTTGTAACTTGCCAACCAAGGGTTATTACTGCCCACCAACCCTTTTTACCGATGTGGCGCAAAGTGCGCGCATTGCTCAAGAGGAAATTTTTGGTCCTGTGCTCACCATTCAAACTTTCAGAACCATTGATGAGGTGTTGCAAAAAGCCAATAACTCACCATACGGACTCGCTGCCGGAGTTTGGACTGACAAAGGCGCACGTATTTTTGGTCTCAGCAGCCAGTTACAAGCGGGCGTAGTATGGGCCAATACCTATAATAAATTTGACCCCGCTTCGCCTTTTGGAGGTTACAAAGAGAGCGGCTTTGGTCGAGAAGGAGGTTTGCATGGACTTAGTGCGTATTTAAAATTCATCAACTAATGGAAATTCTCAAAACATATAAGCTCTATATCGGCGGACAATTTCCGCGCACAGAAAGCGGGCGTTCTTATTTGGTAACTGCTCCTGATGGTAAAGCAATTGCCAATGCATGTTTGGCTTCCAAAAAAGATGTCAGAAATGCCGTTCAGGTCGCTCGTAAAGCACAAAGTCCATGGGCCGCTAAAACCGCTTTCAACAAAGGCCAAATCCTATATCGCATTGCAGAAGTACTAGAAGGAAGAAAAGCACAATTCATCGAAGAGATTTGCAGTTTAGGGGCTTCTATTGAAGAGGCAACGCAAGAAGTGCAAATTGCTATTGACCGTTGTGTTTACTATGCGGGTTGGGCCGATAAATTCCAAGCCCTCAGTTCTAGTGTGAATCCGGTTGCTTCTTCGCATTTTAATTTTTCAGTACCCGAACCAATGGGAGTTGTGGGCCTCGTTGCTTGTCAGCAAACTGCTTTGAGTGGTCTTATTTCTCAACTTTTACCCATAATAGTAGGTGGAAACACAGCTGTACTCATAGCCAACACCTCAAAACCACTTTGTGCCATCACCTTGGGTGAAGTATTGGCCACATCTGATTTACCAGGAGGGGTGGTAAACATCTTAACTGGTGATATAGCCGAGATGCTACCGACACTAGCTGGGCACATGGACGTCAATGCCATTTGTTTGGCAAAAATACCTACTGAACTCATAGTCAGCGCACAAGAGTCGGCATTAGACAATCTCAAGCGCTGTATTTTACAAACTGAGGATTTTTCAGAGGCTAGTGCTCAGGGAATGTATTACATCACAGATTTTCAAGAAATCAAAACTACCTGGCACCCAATTGAACAGGTTGCCGGTGGAATGGGGGGGTATTAATTTAAAGAAAGGTTTATATCTTTCATTTTAGGTGAAATTTGATAGCAGTAATTAACTATATTTGGGTATCAACCTCAAAACATTTATAACGATGAAAAAATTTACCTTACTTTCAATTGTAGCATTAGTTCTTCTTGGTGCTTGTACAGTAGAAAAACGTGTCTATAGAAACGGATATAATATCCAATGGCATTCTTCATTAAAAGCAAAAAACCAACAATTAGAACATGTTACTAATGAGGAAATTTCTGCTGTGAGTCCTCAAGTGGAAAAATCAATGAATGAAGTAAAGAATTCGTCAAGCGTATCACGTTCAACTGATGTACAAATTTCTACGCTTCCTTTACAAGGATTCAAGGTAAATGCTCCTTCTCAGGAATTAGTTGTGAATGAAACTTCATCGGAAAAACAACAATTAGCTGCTGTTGTGAAGCAACATTTTGTAAAAGAAAGCAGTTCAAAATCGGCACATCATGCGGTTAAAATTGATAACAAAAAGGCGCAGCGTTTGACACAGGCCTTAAACAAAACATCTAAAAATTCAACGGATGATGTTCCTATGATTGCTTTGTTTATTTTGTGTTTTATTTTTCCTCCTTTAGCTGTTGGTTTAGTAACGGATTGGGACACTGAAATTGTAATTTACAATATTTTATGGACCCTTTTATGTGGCTTCCCAGGTATCATTCATGCCTTGATTATCGTTGGTCGCTACAGATAAAATACTTCTAAAAATTCGTTTAGGCGGGCTATTGGCTATTCCAATTGTTTTGGTGAGTCTGCCCGCCTCTTTTTTTGATAAAGGGCAGTCATTGTGCCTATCTGTTTTATTGTTAGATCAACAATGCTTTGCTTGCGGACTTACCCGCGCGGTGCAGCACCTTGTTCATTTTGAGTTTCAAGAAGCCTGGCAGTTTAACAAGCTTGTTGTGCTTGTTTTCCCTATTTTGACCATAGTATGGGGTAGATGGGTGTATGAGGCCTATAAAAAGTTGAGAAACGAAAAAGCGCCTAACCAATGATGGCCCCGAGAACTTGTGTAGCGGCTGTAATACAGCGTCTTTGCTCATTGGTGTCATAACGCGCTAAAATCCATTCATTTTGTTCTAGAACCAAGGTGTTCATACGATCGAGGCAATTGATCCCAATTTCTTCTGAAATACGCTTTACCTGATGATTGATTTTATCCATGGAACAACCAGATGCCTTCACGCCTTCTTCATTGGCTACAAGCACCAAAGCCAAGTCTTCAAATACAAAACCTGTAGCGTTCATGGTCTGGCCATGTGTTTGCCAGGTAGCTGTAAATTTCTGCAACTGCTCATGGGCCCAAGCACTTTCGGTAGCACTGAGCTTTCTGTTTGAGATAAAAACCCAAACACGACAATTTGCATCAAACTGAGCGGGTAAATTATAGGTCTGCGGCATTGGCTATTAGTTCTGCAATATCGAGTACTTTGATATCTTCTTCTTTTTCGAAATGCTTCACGCCGTCTGTCATCATGGTATTGCAAAACGGACAGCCTGTTGCAATAATGCCCGCTTTTGTTTCTAGGGCATCTTCGGTACGTTCGATATTGATCTCTTTGTTGCCTTTTTCAGCTTCTTTGAACATCTGAGCACCACCTGCACCACAGCAAAGCCCATTGGTTTTGCAGCGTTTCATTTCTACTAAGGCAGCGTCTAGTTTTTCTATTAATGCTCTTGGCGCTTCGTAAACATCATTGGCACGGCCTAAATAACAAGGGTCGTGGAAGGTGATTTTCTTGCCTTTAAAAGTACCGTTGTCAGCTAAAGTGAGTTTACCTGTATTGATGAGGTCTTGGATCAGTTGTGTGTGGTGAATGACCTCATAGGTTCCACCTAAGCCAGGATATTCGTTTTTAAGTGTATTGAAACAATGCGGGCAAGCAGTCACAATTTTTTTAACTTCATAACCATTGAGTAACTCAATATTCATGAGTGCTTGCATCTGAAAAGTAAATTCATTACCAGCTCGTTTAGCAGGATCACCAGTGCAGCTTTCCTCACTACCAAGCACGGCAAAATTGACTTTGCAATGGTTTAAAATCTTGACGAGCGCCTTGGTGATTTTTTTGGCGCGGTCATCGAAAGAACCGGCACAACCCACCCAAAACAGTATTTCTGGCGTTTCTCCTGTGGCCATCATGTCAGCCATTGTACGTACTTGTAGACTCATCTGCTTATGATTTACTTAATCTTCGTTTGCCCAATTTAAGCGCTCTGTGGCAGCAAACTGCCAAGGTGCACCATTGTTTTCAATATTTGTGAGCATTCCGGTTAATTCGGTTGGTACTTTTGATTCTTCCATAACGAGGAAGCGACGTAGATCGATAATTATGGAGAGCGGGTCAATATTGACCGGGCACTCTTGTACACAAGCGTTACAGCTGGTACAAGCCCAAAGTTCTTCTTCGGTAATATATGACCCAAGTAAACTTTTGCCATCTTCGGCGTCTGGGCCATTTTTTCGTTTGAAATCGCCGAGTTCTACCATACGATCACGTGTATCCATCATGATTTTACGCGGCGAAAGTAATTTGCCGGTTGTATTGGCAGGGCAAGCTGATGTACAGCGTCCGCACTCAGTACAACTGTAGGCATCCATGAGGTTTTTCCAGGTGAGGTCGGTAACATCTTTGGCACCAAAACGAGCGGGAACTGCATCTGCAGGAGCTGCTGCATAAGGATCAGCATTGGGGTCAAGCATGAGTTTGACTTCGTTGGTCACACTTTGCATGTTGGTAAACTGTCCTTTGGGCTCGAGATTAGAATAATATGTATTTGGGAAAGCCATGAAAATATGGAGGTGCTTCGAATAAGGAAGGTAGTTCATGAAGGAATAAACCATGATGATGTGTCCCCACCATCCCACTTGTTCAAGCAGGTGTAATGTGTGTAAATCTTGGATAGAACCAAAAAATAAAGGGCCAACAATTGAACTAATCAGAAATCCATTCCCACCGTTGCCTTTCAATTGAAGCGCTGCTTCATCGGCGCCATTCATGGTGAAAATACAAGTAATGAGGACAATTTCCATAATTAGGATAAGGTTGGCATCTTGAGTGGGCCATCCTGCCAGTTCTTTCATGTTAAGGCGTGGCAGCTTGAGCATGTTGCGACGTGCTAAAAAGGCAAGTGTGCCAATGAATGCTAAAACTGAAAGCACTTCTATAAAGCTGATCATGAAGGTGTAAAAACCACCTAAGCTATCTTGGAAAAAACGATGAGAGCCGCTGAGTCCGTCGACTAAAATCTCGATCAGTTCAATTTGCGTAATGACAAAGGCAGCGTAGAGCGCTAAATGCAGCAAAGCTGGAATAGGGCGGCTGAACATTTTCTTTTGCCCAAGAGCTACTAGCAACATGGTGCGCCAGCGCTCGGCTTTGTTATCTGAGCGGTCTAGGGCCTGGCCTAAATGAATGTTTTGAGCAATTTTACGCAAGTTGAACGCAAAAAAACCAAAGCTGAAAAGCGTAAGGACGCCAAATAGTATTTGTTGCATGATGATCGATTATTCAGGCAAGCTGTCGAGCATTTTTTGAAGCTTGTCTTCGTTTTTCTTTGAAAGTTTTAGGCCTTTAGTTTTCCCACCAATGAGCGATAGATGAACATAGCGCTCAGGGTGCGCTTGAAGATCTGTTACTAAATTTTGAAGATCATTGTTGGTATTCACAAGTTCAGCATATAATTTTTCGTCGTGAATGAGTTTGCCAAGAGTGCCTTGTCCATTTTCGACCTCAGCAAGGACCATATTGAATTTTTTTAGTGTGGTTTGGGCGTCTAGGATTGTCCCTTTGAAATCAGCAGTAACGAGGTCGTCGGTAATTTTTCTGGTATTGCCGATAATGCCAGTTATTTGGTCATTGCTGCGTTTGAGGTTAAGGGTGATGGCCTCAACGTTATCCATGATTTTACCAAACTGCGCCCTTTCTGAAGCAACAAAACCTTGAAGTTCATCGGCAACACGACCCAATTTTTTAATGGTTAATTTGACTTGTTTGAGGCTACCCTCCAATTCAGAGGTAGCCGTTGTATCCCAAAAAGATGACAAAGACTCCACCATGTGATCAATAGACAGCATCATGGTCTGGAGTTTTTGAGAAATTGGGTCTGCGTAGGCTTTTACTTGCGAGACCATATCTACAGATAAGCGCCCTGGAATGGTGGACCCCACTTTGTAAAATTGACCATTGCCTGCTAAAGGAAGGTGAACAATGAGTGCTTTACTGAAAAAATCGAGCGCCCCTATTTCAACGATAGTGCCTTTTGGCAAGCGAATATCTGGGTTGTGTATATTAAATGAGAGCTTGACGCGGTGCAAGGAATCACCGCTTGGATTTGATTCTATGCTTAAAACTTTTCCAATTTCTACGCCATTGAGCGTGACGTTAGAAGAGACCATTAATTGCCCAGAATTTGGAAAATAAGCAGTGTAGACGTCATCGCCACCAAAGAAACTATTTCCTTTGAGGAAATTGACACCCGCAATAAGGATGACAATGGCAATTATAGCGATGAGCGCTGCCTTTATTTCTTTTGAAAATTTCAAGCTACTATTTTTCTGCTAATTTAATCGCTTTTTCAATACTGATGCGCTCTCCATTGAGGAAAGCCACAACAAAAGCGTGCTCGAAACCTTTTTCAATCAACTCGTTTTTGTAATTTTTTGCACCTTGAAGGTCGTTAGGGAAGGTGCCTGTACAGTATTTGTAAAGTGTATTATCTTGATATTCAAATACTTCCAAGCCTTTAAAGCGGCTAGAATTTTTTGGAAGCACTTGTGTTGAGGTTTCAATTTGCACTCTAAAAACTAGACCAGATTCATTTGAAATATTTGGCTTGTTGTCCGTATTTCCTGTTAGTGGCTCTTTGGTTTCTGTGGGTTTATTTTCAGTAGGCTTACTTTCGATAGGTTTGCTTTCGACTGGTTTGGTTTCAACTGGCTTTTGCTCAATGGTGCCAGTCGCAGCAGACTTTCCTTCAGTTGCATTTTTAAAGTTAACAAAGGCCTGAAACATGGCTTGAGCCATTTTTTGTTGCCCTTCAGCACTGCCAATTAATCGTTCTTCGGTTGGGTTTGGTAAAAAAGCAGTTTCAATCAAAACACTCGGCATTGTGGTTTTATAAAGCACTAAAAATCCAGCTTGCTTTACACCACGGTCATAGCGACCAATGCGCTTGAATTCTTTTTGAATCATTTCTGCGAACAATATGGATTGTCGATGAAACACCGCTAATTGAAATTGTAAAGCGATGATCCCATCTGGGGTGAGGTCATAAGAACGGTATTTGGCACCTTTGTCATCCTCCAGGGAAATACTCGCATTTTCTCGTTCAGCAACTTTTTGTTGTGCGTCTGTTCGGTGTAAACCAAGCACATAAGTTTCTGAGCCATAAGCAGTCGTACTTCCTGCATTGGCATGGATACAAATAAAAAGGTCTGCGTTGTTGCGGTTGGCTATGTTCGCTCGTTCAGCAAGTTCGACAAATACATCTGTAGTTCGGGTATAAATAACTTTGACATCCGGATAGCGCTCTTTGATTAAATTACCAAGCTTTAATGCCATGGATAAACAAACTTCTTTTTCGTTGTTACTAGCCCCATGACAACCCGGATCATGACCCCCGTGACCGGCGTCAATAACAACCGTTTTTATTTTACCTGATTGCGCGCTGACCGCAACTTGAAAAAAGGAGAGTAGCCCAACCAATAAAAACAGTCTAATAACGTTTTTTTGCAAGCCATTGAAAATTGGTAGCTTTGTGTGTTTTTCTTGCATATTACAAATCTAAGTAGCCCCTCTTGAGTCAACGACTGCGTTTCGCACAACTTTTCTTCGTCACATTGTTAATAATGTGTCCTTTGCGTTTCGTTACGGCCCAAGATACCCTCTTTGTAAGTGGAGAAAGTCTCAATCAAATTGTCACTTACAAGGCCTCAGAAAAGATTTTTCACGATGTAAAAAATCGCCGAATTCACTTGTATGGTGCCGCAGAGGTAGAAAGTGAGGGCTTTTCCATCAAGGCTGGTTACATTCTCATTGACCTCGATTCAAGCCAAATTGAAGCCAGATATCGCTTCGACAAAGACAGCAATCAAGTTGAATTCCCGGAACTCACAGAAGGATCAGAAACGATCAATTGTGAGTCTTTAAAGCTCAATTACCGAACAGAAAAAGCTTACATCAAAGCCTTAGCTATCAAACAAGATGAGTTTTATTTTCGGATGGGTACCGCAAAACGTCAATCCAACGAAGAATTACATCTCAGACAAGGCATTCTAACCACTTGTGATCTACCTGAGCCACATTATCATTTTCAACTCAGTAAAGGCGTCGTCGTGCCCAATGAAAGAATTGTTACCGGCCCCATGAATTTGTATGTCTCTAGTATTCCGACACCACTTGGTTTACCTTTTGCATTTATCCCAACCAATCAAAAAGAACGCACCTCTGGGCTTTTGTTTCCTGAATTTATTCCGCTTTCGGCCTATGGCTTTGGCTTTCAAAATCTTGGTTGGTATTTCCCAATAAACGAGCGTTTTCAAACCTCAGTTTATGCCAATTTATATAGCCGAGGTTCTTGGGGCTTGCGCAATGACCTCGATTATGCCAAACGCTACGGTTATAACGGACGTTTATCTTTGGGCTTTCAGCAATTTAATAGTGGATTTCCGACCAATCTGAAGCAAAATAAAGTCACGGTTGTTTGGTCGCATCGAAAAGCACCAAAGTCTAATCCTTTCTGGGATTTTTCGTCTAATGTCAATTTTATTTCAGATAACAACTCCAAAAATTCTTTAGATCCGATCAACCCAGAGTATTTTAACAACAGTTTCAATTCTGACATCAATTTGGCCAGGAATTTCCCCGGAAAACCCATCAATACGGGCTTAAAAATGTCTTTGAGACAAAACTCAAAAGCCAAAACGATTTCCTTGCTGAGCCCTGTCATGAACGTCAATGTAACCCGTGTTTTTCCGTTCAAGAATGCTTTTGAAACAGCAGATAAAAACTGGAAGAAAACCATTCAGCGCATTGGTCTTACATACAACTTTGAGGGGCAAAATCGGGCGCAGTTTCAAGATAGTTTACTTTCACAAGCAAATTACGCTGCTATTGGGCAGCGTTTTATGAACGGTATTAGTCAAGGTATCAGCATTCAAACCAGTGCCGGACTTTTTAAAAATGCGGTAAAAATCAACCCGAACTTAAGCTACGGCACCAAAATTAATTTTCAGCAAATACAAAAGAGTTACAACCCGCTCACGAATAAAACCCAAGTTGATACCCTTGAGCAACTGGCAGTAGCACACGAGATGAATTTTAACCTGAGTGCTACAACAGTTCTTTATGCCTACTATAAATTTTTAGGCAAAAACCAGCCGCGTCTCCGACACCTCATAACACCAAATATTGGCTACAGGTATACACCAGGTTGGAATCCGTTGGTCACGGTAAATGCAGGGCCTAATCAGACACCAATTACTTATTCACCTTTTGAAAATAGTATTTATAGTGTAGGTTCAACCCGCGAAGCATCCTTACTTACCTTCGGTATTAATAATACTGCTGAAATTAAATTTAAGTCCGCACAAGACACCGTAACAGGTTTTAAAAAGATCCGCCTTATTGATCAGTTTTCTGTGACTGGTTTTTACGATTTTACCAAAGACACCATGAAGTTATCCAACTTGTCTTTGAACCTAAGAATTAGCCCAGCTAACTGGATTAATTTTGTTTCGAATGCCAATTGGAGCCCCTACGGTTGGAATACAACGGGGCAAACCGTCAAAGATTACGCCTGGCAAACGGGTCAGCAATTGGGCCGTCTAACGACCACGAACCTAACGACTACAATGGTTTTGGCCCCTAAAAAGGATCGCAAAAAACTCCAAGATCACAGTGCCCTTTTCAATGAGCAAGACTGGAATGCAGATTTCAATTATTATGCGCTACATCCGGAAAGAGCTATTTATTATGATATTCCGTGGAAACTCAATTTCTCCCATGTGTATAGCATACAGGCCAATCAAGAAATTTCATTGGAAAATCCTGCCGCTTGGAATTTTGTTCAAACACTAGTCATGAGTGGCGACATCAGTTTTACCAAGCGTTGGAATATTTCCGGAAACTTGAATTTCAATGTCCAAGAGAAAAGATTGACTAATGCTTACTTTTCTTTAAATAGAAATATGCATTGTTGGGCGCTGTCTTTTTATTATGTGCCCATTGGCGGCAACAAGAGCTTTCTCTTGACCATTCGAAATACATCGAGTATTTTCAGAGATGCGAAATTAGAATTCCGCAGGCCACCAGCTTTCTTATAAGCCAGCTTGTCAAGATGAAATGCGGTCACCGGTGGCTTTTCCTACTTGGTAAGTAAATTTTGCTCCTAAGAAAATGATTTGCGCTGAATAGTGCACCCAAGCCAACATCATAAAGATGGAGTTAGCAATGCCCAACTGCCCGAGCATAAAGAAATGCTGCAAATAATAGCTGATTATCCACTGACTGAAGTAAAGTAAAATAGCGGTTAAAATGGCACCCTTAAGTGCTACTTTCCAACTGACTTTTGCATCGTGCATGTATTTGAAAATCAAACTGAAAATCAATACATTGGAAAGTAAGGTGAGCCCAATTTGCAGCAATTTGAAGGAGAAATCGATGAAACCGTTGTGCCAGTGTATCCAACTATTTAGAGCTGAAAAAACAAAGACTTGGGCAAAGTAAAACAGGATAACAACCAAGGCAAAAACTGCCAGCATCAAGACGCTCACAAATCTAAAGCCAATGAGCTCCATAAATAGATTCGATTCTTGTCTATTTTTCTTAGTGACATTAAAAAACTCATTGAGGCTGCGCTTCAAGGAGAGCATAAAGGCGGAACAGGTATAAAGTAAAACTCCAATACTAACTAACTCTAGAAAAAAACTTGGTTTTTCCAAAGACATGGTGTCGACGAGCTGTAAAATTGATGCTGAATCGGAGAGGCCTAAACCGTCGTGCAATAAGTCTGTTACTATGACGCGCATGTTTTTGGCGCCAATAATCCGACCGTAAATAGAGGTGGTTAAGTAGAGAATCGGTATAAAAGCAAACAGCGTATAATAGGCCAGCGCGGCTCCATGATGAAAAGCGCCTTGTTGAACATAATCTTTGAGGGCCTGCCAAAATGCAAGCACTTCAATTTTTCTAATTGATTTATTTTCTTTTGATTTCAATATGACTCAGTTGTTGTAAAGGCTCAAAGGCATAAAGCAAAATGCGTTCCTGATTGGTCGTCCGAAAATAATTGTGGTAAAAGCCACCGACAAAAACCGCGCGTTCGAAGTGTAGGGCAATTCCTTTTGAGCTCAGTTGGTATTCATCGGGTCTGAAATGCGTTAAGCCATCTACTAACTTTATGGTGTTTAGTGGCCCAAAGAGTCTTGCTTTTTCGGGTGCACTATAACGGTAATAAAGCGTTTCTGGCAGGTATTTTTTAGAAATTTTTCCGTTTTGCAAAATACAAATATGATCACAGAGCCCAAGAACATCTTGGCCTTCGTGAGAAACCAATACTATCCCAGTATCTTCTGAATCTCTGAGGTCCATTAAATAAGAACTCAGTCTTTGCCTCAGATTGGCATCGAGGTGGCCAAATGGTTCGTCGAGCAAGAGGTAGTCGGGTTGATCTGCAATAGCTCTGGCAATAGCAACTCTTTGTTGCTCGCCACCAGAGATCAGGTGTGCTTTGGTTTGGCTGATTTCTTTGAGGCCAAAAAGCTGGATTAACTTTTGAACCCTTTGGTCTCTTTTGGCTATTGGCCAGTGTAAAAGGGCTTCTTTGATGTTTTCGGCCACCGTATGAAAGGGGTCAAGCTTGAAATCTTGATTAACGATCGCGATACTTGGGTAACCCGGAACCAATAAGTGTCTGGCAGGCATTTGCTTTTTGCCCGCGATAAATACTTCGCCAGCACTGGCATCAATTAAGCCGGCACAAATTTTTAATAAAGATGACTTTCCTGCACCACTTTTGCCTACTAAACCAAGAATTTCACCGCGTTTGACTTGCAGGTTAATACCTTTTAGAATTGGCTTTTCGTAATGAAGCTCGATGTTTTTAAGTAGGATCATCGGATCAATGATTTAGGAAAAGATTTGGAGGCGATAAAAATCCCAGGGACCGGATTGGCCATAGGTTCGTAATCTTTCAAAAAGATAGCAATTTTGTAGGTATTTTTTTCTTGTGTCAATTCACAATGATCTATGATGCTTTTTGAGGCCCCAACGAAGGTAGGCGCATGATCTGCTGAATGAATTTCAAATAAATGCATGTTTGGAATCTCATGGGCAAACATTTCGTCGTTTTCGTCATAACCTGCTAATGTGTAGTTGGTATCTGCCAACTCTTTAACTTCCTTTACTTCGGTATTGATTTCAAGTTCATCTTCCCACTCGTATCTGAGGTTATCTGCTGATTCTTTTCCGTTAAACTCGGCATCGGCCAATTCTTGTGAAAAGAGATCATTGAGCAAATAGATATGGATTTTACAATTCATTTTCAGGTTGTTTTTTCTCTACTTCATTGATTTTAAAAGAAGAGGGGATGAGTTCCGGCACGAGTTTCATGACGATTGGTAAAATAAGTGTTCCGCCTGGAAGTAAAAAAAGCGCCAAAGAGGGCATAGACTTCAGAATGTCATAAACTTGCGCTTTGACTTGTTCTTTTTCTTGAGGGCTGAGTTCTTGTTTGGTAGATTTTTGAAGCAGGGCCATGAGCTCCTTACTTTCTTTGATTTCTGAAACGAGTCGATCTCTGTTTCTTCCAATAATTTTTAACCAGCGCTTACTTGTTTCTCTGTAAGCAAAGCTCGACTCCGTAGATTGCTTATAAACCAAAAGTTGCTCTGCACTACTTTGTGCGATAAATGCTGAACAAAGTTCTTCAGAAGCCAACATTTGAGTCTCGGTCATTTCAAGCACTTTGCCTAATTCCATCAGTTTTTGACGCTCGGACTCACTGATTTCATGTGTTCCCTGAATTAAGAAATGCCCATATTCATATGTTATTTGACTAAGCAAGTGGTCTTTAACTAATTCTTGTTTGAGCAATTTGAGTGGAATGCCAATTTGAATACGCTGTTGGTAGGTTGCAAGTATCGAACGCGGTAAGGCAGCTGAGGCCAAAAAATGCTTAAAGATTTTTTGTTCCTTTTCTTCCATTTGCTGATCAATAAAACCCGCGTAGAGCAGACCATTGAGTACGGAAATTGCAGCTCCTTGATAGGCGGTATCAAATTTTTGTTGTTTTCCTTCTAGAAAAGCTCGGTACAGAATAACATCGAGGAAAATAAAAGCATTTGACAAATGATTGAGCCAAAAGTTAACGCCAAAAAATGCCGTTTTTATCTTTACTCTGGATTCGAGTATGAGTTCTAATTTATTGGAAGGCGCTTTGAGTAAACGGAGCTGAAAACGCTTTAAAAAACCCAGGTGTCGGGTCCCATCGTAAAATTGAATGAGCGAATCTATGAATTCGGCCTGATCAATTTGCTGCTGTTTTTTTCTGAGATACGTGAATAAATGGGTTTCAAAGAGCAGTAATTTGAGCTGCTCATTGGTGTTCATTTGTTTCTTATCTAGGGCGTTAGAAAAAATAAAATTTTTAGGGGTGCCGTAGATAAGGCCAGTCTGGTGCGAAATGAAATGCGTTAAATTTTCTACATCTTGCTCAATGAGTTCTTGGTCGACGGTGAAAATACCTTGCTCATAAAGCTCAAAAAACTTGGCAATCCAATTTTTGGACCCTGGTGAAAAAGCAATGGCATTGAACGCACTTGGCATGTTCAAATTTAAGCTTTATAACACACGCTGAACAAGATTTTTTTTTCGAAAAATACACCAAGATTTGTGGAAAAAGCTTGAAAGTACAAGACATAGATTCCGCTCGGTGCCAAAGTGCCAAACTGAGTACTGCCATCCCAGTAAAATTGCCCAGTTGTCCCGATGCTTTCATTGATGAGTAAGTCCTTTAGTTTTTGACCTTCAAGCGTGAAAATACTCGCGCTTGCAAACAAGGCTGCTGCATTCATTTGGTAAGTCACCTCCAATTGATCATGATAGCCATCAAGATCTGGGCTCAGTTCCGGAAAACTCAAGCTTAAGGCACCCGTTGCAGTTGCTGAACTCTGTTGTGAATTGGCCCTTCCGGGTGTAGCTCCACCGTAGCTTGTAGCGGCTGAAAACCAATTTTCAGGATCCTGAGTTTCCGCATTGAAATTGAGCCGTTCTAAGCTGAATCCTTCTGAATCAGGAAGCAAGGGGAAATGCCAGCTTGCTGAGTAGTGAAGGGAATCGAGTATAGATATTTCGGTGAAAAGTACACAGGTTCCGGAGTCATTGTAAAGAAAGGGTAAGTTTATTTCTTTCAGATTTTCCTGAAGTGCAAAGGGGTAGAATGCTGTTAAAAAATGGGTGTCCGAACACAAGGCTAAGTATTGCTGAGGTGAAATTTTACAGGCTGTTAAATAAATGGAATCTTGCCCATTATGAATACCGCAGCCTGACAGCTCTAAATATTTCTGACTGTTGTTATAAAGTTCCACAAAATCCTCGCCTTCAATAGGAGGATCAAAGAGTAGTTCATTAAGGAGGAGGTCCCCGTTAGTAGGGGCTTCGTAGCGCACCGTACTTGTGGCCATCGTTGTGAAATTCAACCAGCAATCTGCTATATTTTCAATTTGGATCTCAAAAGGTGTACTTTTCGGTATCTCTTGGTTAAAGACAAGGATGCATTGTGCATTGTTGATACAATTGTTATATGAAAATGCCAAGCGTTGAAAACTACCTAGATCAGGTTCAATTACAAAATTTGCATTGACCAATGTCAGGCTATCAATCGGTTCTGAAAATTCCAGCGCTACATAATGAGCATCGAGTACCTTGGCGTCAATCAAAGTTGGCGAATGCTCATCGGGTAGTGTATCATTCATTGAATTGCATTGGCCAGGGGTTCCACCAAGGACACCTTGACACGCGCTCCAGTTATCTTCATTTGAACAAGGGTCCATTAAAGATCTTCTTTCTAGACTAATACCGTCCGTCAGTATCAGGCTATCAGGGTACCAATTAGCGCTGTAATTGACTTCATCAATGATTTGATTTTCTTGATTTAAAAGTCGCAGCCATTCTCCTGAATTGTTAAGACTCACAAAGGCACTGACTTCGATTGCATTCTCTACGTTAAAGCCACTACTTTGATTAGTGCTAACCAGCACGACATAAGCTTCGGGTTGTAGCCAATAGGAGGGCAGGGTGCAGGTAGTGTTTCCGTCTTGAAGTTTTAAACCTTTGAGTTGCACAAGCTCAGTTCCGGCATTAAAAACTTCTACATATTCCGAAGCAGGCAGGCCGAAGAGCGTGTCTGGGTCAGCCATGATTTCTGTTATAATCAAATTGTCGTTCTGATGACTCAGCGCCTTCCCAAAATAAAAATCATCAAAATAAAACGCGTCGGCATTTGCAGCTGTGTATACAAAATAGAGGCCTGCATAAGGAGCATCGATTGGAATAATTAAAGAGCCGTCAAAGAGCAATTCATGGCTTGCAGCATTTGTCGAACTTGACCAAAGTTCGAAGATGCCGTTTGTATAAAGAAATCTTATTGCTCTGGAAAAAGGCGCAGCGATGTCGCCGAGTGGCCCAGAACCAAGCAAACTGTCTGTGCCTTGCACGCGGCTAAACAAGCGAATGGCATCTGCCGAGCCACTTTCTCCAAATTGTAAATAAAGTGCATTGGGTGCATTGGGCAGATCAGTTGCGTCAGCGTACAAATAAACGCAACCATAATTCATACTTGAGGGGCTGAAATTTTCGCGCAGCCAAAATTCAAAACTCAATGTATCTGAAGTTTGTATCGGCAATTGCGTCCAGAGTATCGAACTTCCAGCGGCGGACAAATTCAGTTGTAATTGCCGAGCACTGTTCACGACAAAATGATTGGTGTCGCCTTGCCACAAGATATGTTGGCTTAAATTTTGATCCTGAAAATCATCATAGCATTGATTCTGGGCAGGAAGTGTGAATCTGAGAAAAAAAAGGAAAAGCAAAAGAGAAAAGCGCGGCATTGCAAACAAAGATTAATTTTGTCAAAAAAAAATTCAAATGAAAGTAGCTGTCGTTGGCGCAACAGGCATGGTCGGTTCAGTGATGTTGCAGGTTTTAGCCGAACAAAAATTTCCTTACTCCGAATTGCTCATGGTCGCCTCCGAAAACAGCGTCGGAAAGCAAATAACGTTTCAGGGTCAAACATATGTGGTTATTGGTCTTGAAACCGCAGTCGCAGCAAGGCCAGATATCGCAATTTTTTCAGCCGGAGGAGATACTTCACTTCAATGGGCACCACGTTTTGCTGAGGTAGGAACTGTTGTTATTGACAACTCATCTGCCTGGAGAATGGATCCAACAAAAAAACTAATCGTTCCGGAAATTAACGGACACCTGCTTTCAAAATCAGACCTCATTATTGCCAATCCGAACTGCAGCACCATTCAATTGGTCATGACACTTGCTCCGCTTCACGAACGCTTTAAAGTAAAGCGTGTAGTGGTTTCTACTTATCAGTCCATTACGGGCACCGGTGTTAAGGCCGTACAGCAATTAGAAAACGAACGCAATGGTATTAATGGTGAGATGGCTTACAAATATCCTATTGATAAAAATTGCATTCCGCAGTGTGATGTTTTCACCGACAATGGTTACACCAAAGAGGAAATGAAATTAACCAACGAAACCAAGAAAATTTTGGATCCTAGTATCTTGGTTACAGCCACTGCTGTGCGCGTGCCAGTTGTCGGAGGACACTCAGAGGCGGTTAATATTGAGTTTGAAAACGAATTCGACCTTCAAGAAGTTAAAGCCATTTTAGCAGCCACTCCTGGCATTACAGTCCAAGATGATCTCAATGCCTTCGAATATCCGATGCCGCGTTTTGCTGAGGGTAAAGACGACGTTTTTGTGGGGCGGATCCGCCGAGACGAAAGTCAGGCAAATACTTTAAATCTTTGGATTGTAGCAGACAACCTTCGCAAAGGAGCCGCCACCAATGCGGTGCAAATAGCGCAGATAGTGGCAGGTTTGTAGCAAAATCAAGTATTTAAAAACTCCTCATCAATTTATTTTATTTGCTCATTAAATGAATTTTTTAAGATTCTTCTTAGCAATTCATTGTTTCCATTAATTTTGTGGCGTCTCTAAGGGGTGCCAATAGGCTGAGATTATACCCATTGAACCTGATTTGGATAATGCCAACGAAGGGAAGATGACGAGCTAATTTTTTAACAGTACCAAGAATTAGCCCCTTGTTCTTGTTTAATTTTTTTAAAATGAAAACAAGACTACTATTTATTCCATTTTTATTCATTGCTCAAGGTGTTGTTGCACAGTCCGGAAATACCCAAGATCAAGATACTTTGAGAGGGGTTCAGAGCATAGAAGGTATCATTGTTAAAAGATTAAGAGCCAAAGAAACGCCTTCCAACAGTTTAGTGCTGAAAGAAGAACTAAAAGCCAGAAACTTTGGTCAGGACCTACCCACATTATTAGAGTTTACGCCATCGGTTGTAACAACGAGTGATGCTGGTGCTGGAATCGGTTACAGCGGTTTGCGTATTCGAGGTGTTGATGCCAGCCGCATCAATGTTACGATTAATGGTATTCCGGTCAATGACCCAGAGTCTCATGATGTCTATTGGGTCAATATGCCTGATCTTGTGGGCTCGGTAGAAAATATCCAAATTCAACGAGGTGTAGGCTCATCTACTAACGGAGCTGCTGCGTTTGGCGCGAGTCTCAACATCAAAACCACAGATATCCGCTCCAAAGCTTATGCCCGTACTGACTTAGCTGCGGGTTCTTTCGGTACGCTTAAAGGCACCTTGCAAGCAGGTACAGGTTTGCTAAACGGGAAATTTTCATTGGACGCACGACTTTCTCAAATCCAATCTGATGGCTATTTAGATCGAGCTACTAGTGATTTGCGCTCAATCGGTTTAACCGCCAATTACCTTACTAAAAAATCTATTTGGAAAGCGGTAGTTTTAAACGGAGCAGAACGTACTTACCAAGCATGGTATGGTACACCTGAAAGCCGTTACAGAGGTGATGAAGAAGGAATGCTTGCCTATGCAGCAAGAAATGGCCTGAGCCAAGAAGAGACTCAAAATTTGCTCAATTCAGGCAGGACTTACAATTACTACACCTATGCCAACCAGGTTGATAATTACAATCAAGACAATTATCAATTGCATTTTATTCATCGCTTCTCCGACAAACTAGATATGAATGTAGCAGCGCATTATACTTATGGAAGGGGTTATTACGAAGAGTTTCGAAAAGAAGATGACCTAGCCAACTACGGCCTTGCACCAGTAATACTCGGGTCGGATACCGTGAATCAGTCTGATATCATCAGAAGAAGGTGGTTAGACAATCATTTTGTAGGTGTTGTTTATGGGCTCAATTACCAACCACTTTCAAATTTGAAGTTTACATTTGGCGGCGCAGTAAATAGTTACTCAGGAGCACATTTTGGCGAGATTATCTGGGCACAATTCGCTTCTAACAGCCAAATCTATGATCGCTATTATGATAATAATTCACTTAAACAAGAGGCGAGTGCATATCTCAAAACAAATTATCAAATTCAAAATTGGGACCTCACCCTTGATCTCCAATACCGCGGTATCAATTATCGCTTTTTAGGTGTTGATGAAGTAAGTGGAGTACTTACAGATGTGACACAAACCGTTAATTATCAATTTTTTAATCCGAAATTTGCCGTTGCAAAAACTTTTGAGCGCCAGCAAATATTTGCATCGGTGGGCATTGCTAACCGCGAGCCTGTCCGACGCGATTTCAGAGAAAGTACACCTGCCAACCGTCCGATACCAGAAACGATGTACGATTCTGAATTAGGTTATAAAATTACCGGTAAAAATTGGTTGGCTCAATCTAATCTTTACTTCATGTATTACCAAAACCAGTTAGTACTGACTGGGCAAATTAATGATGTAGGAGGTTATACCCGAACCAATGTTGACCAAAGTTACCGTGCGGGTATCGAGCTCGAATTTCAATATAATTTGAGTAAACAAATAAAAATCAATAGCTCTACTGCATTGAGCCAAAACAAAATACTCAACTTCGTTGAATACGTCGATGTTTATTTAGACGATGAGCCGTACTATACTCAAATTCAAATTGAACACGGCCAAACTGATTTAGCCTTCTCTCCAAACTTTGTTCAATCTTTGTCTGTACAATACGCACCCATTCAATCTTTACAGCTTGCTTTTCAAACTAAATATGTTTCAAGGCAATACCTTGACAACACATCGAATGTGTCCAGAAGTTTGGATCCTTTCACCTTCAGCAATTTTACCCTTAACTGGACCGTTAAACAAGATTTTGCAGATGCACTTGAGTTAGGATTCATGGTAAATAATGTGTTTAATGCACTTTATGCCAACAATGGTTACACATTTAGTTACCAATACGGGGGGCAAACCACTACAGAGAATTTTTATTATCCGCAAGCTGGTCGTCATTTTCTACTTCGAATGAGTCTCGCATTCTAAAACTCGTATCTTCGTAGAAAATATCTTTATGAAACTTTCTACACTCCTGGCCTCAGTACTTTTGGTTCATTCTTTATCTGCTCAGGTTATTGAAAAACCCAAAGAAATTGAACCGGTTCAGGTGATAGAAGAAAACTTGGTGCCACCGCCGCTTGAAGTTGACGAGACTCCTTTCGGTGGTAATGGTGATCAAATAATACAAATTACAACAGTTGAAGTTGCAGGCCCAAAAGCCGCCTCTTTTCCAGGCGGCCCAGATTCTTTAATGGCTTACTTAGCTTCCCAAGTGGAGCTATTTATTTTACAAGATACCAATGAAACATTCCCATTCGGAGAGCAAGTATTTGTTGTATTTGAGGTGGGTACTGACGGGCAAATCCTCAATCCTAAAGTAGAATTAGGTTATGATGCGTTTCTCGATTCAGCTGCCTTGCGAATTATAAGAAACATGCCAAAATGGGAGCCAGCCACAAACGAACTCGATGAACCTGTTGTTTCAACTAACCGATTAATCATTGCTTTTGATTTTTTTTTAGATGAGGATATGTCAGATTTTGAAGATTGGGAAGAATCCGACCAAAATAATTTCAAATCACATTGGGCAAGTTTTGAATTTGGCACAAGCCTGAACACAAATGCGATGTTCAGTTTTGATCCCAATTTTGATAATAATCCAGAATGGGAAAATGTACCTACCAAGAGTTCAGTCTTTAACCTGAATCTTTTTGCCTATAATTTCAAGCTCATCGATCAATATTTAAAGTTCTCAACAGGCTACGGTTTTAGTTTCATCAATACTGAATTCAATGCGCCTTATGTCCTACAACACACTGACAATTCAGTAAGTGCTGTCTTGGATACAACGCAGGCTTTGAAGCGCAACTCGCTATATGGCGTTTATTTTACGGTTCCGTTACTCTTTGAAATCACTAATAAAGGCAGTTTTAAAGATGCTTTTTATATGAATTTAGGTGTGGTAGCTGGTGCTCGTATCTACAGCCATCAAAGACAAACAGGAACTTATGAGAATGGCGACAAATTTGAATGGGTAACGAAGTCTAAGTTTAATTTGAACCCGTATATGCTGGATGCTGCTGTCAGACTAGGCTATGGTCACTTTGGTGTCTTTGCAAATTATGCTTTACTCAGTACCTTCAAAAAGGACATGACCGCAACGATTTATCCTTTGCGTTTTGGGGTGTCGTTAAATATTCCACAATAAAAACCTTAGTAGGAATTAAGGAATTAAGGGTCATTTATAATTCATTAAAGAAAAGTGCAGCTGGGTTATTTCCTGCTAACCAAGATTTTGCATCCATTCTTTTCTTGCCTTCCATTTGTAACTCCGTAACCAGTAAGCTCTGATTATTTCCACAAGGGAACAAAATGCCATTGGGTTCTGCTGTTGGCCCATCGTTTCTATGACAGCTAACCTCAGCTATTTCTGATTCAAATATTTTAAATTGCACCCAATCATTTTTGGTCTGGGACCACAATTTACACCAAGCTCCAGGGTACGGATTCAGACCTCTAATTAGGTTGTGTAAATCTTGTGCGGAGTGGCTCCAGTTTATGCTTGTATTTTCTTTAAAAAGTTTGGGTGCAAGCGCGCTTTTCCCTTCAATGGCATGCTGTAATGTCGGCTGGATTTTACCTTCGGCCAGTTCATTGGTTGTAAGCAGCGTAAGCTCGGCACCTGCCTCTTGAAGCAAATCGTGCAATTGACCTACATTCATGTTTGGCCCAATTTCAACCTCAGTTTGCTTGAGTATAGCGCCTGCATCAATTTGTTCATTGATCAAAAAGGTAGTTACGCCCGTTTTGCTTTCGCCATTGATGATGGCCCAATTGATAGGAGCCGCCCCACGGTAGGCAGGGAGCAAGCTCGCATGTAAGTTAAAAGTGCCTAGCGGCGGCAATTTCCAAACAACATCGGGCAACATCCGAAATGCGACCACCACAAATAGATCCGCGTTCCACATCTTGAGTTGTTCAATGAACTGTTCGTCTCTGAGTTTTTCAGGTTGGGCTAATGCTAATTTTTGTTCAAGCGCATACTGCTTCACGGCACTTTGGTGCATGAGCTGTCCACGGCCTGCAGGTTTGTCAGCGACAGTCACAACACCAACAATTTCATGATGACTTCGATGGAGTTCGTCTAGAATGCGTACAGCAAATGCTGGCGTCCCCATAAAAACAATGCGCAATGACTTTTTCATACGGTTTTATTCTGCCAAGATACGTTTCTTAAATAAAGAATGGAAATGAGGCCAAGTAGACCAAAATAGATGTATTCAACCGTCCAGATCCAAAAAATATCTAGGTTCCAAACCTTGATAAATAAGTAACAAAATAAGGCATAAACCCCTACCGTAAAAAACTCAATGAGCATCGAATGTAGTGTGTTCCCACTACCGTGTATGGTTTGGAAGTACACAGAAATGAAGCCAAAAACAAGAATAGAGACGGCAATCAGGCGTAAAATATCTGCACTTTTTTGCACGTAAGCTTCGGCCGGATTCACCATCCGAATCATGGCTTCAGGATAAAAGACGGCGCCATGAAACGTTAACAACATAAAGCAAAGGGTTAAGAACTGGATGCGTCTTTGTATGATTGGAATCTGCTCAAATTTCTTCGCGCCAAGGTACTGTGAAATATAGGTTTTAGTTGTGCCTGCAAAACCCCATATCGGAACAAATGCTAAAAAATAAATGGATCTAATATTCTGAGAAACCGTCAAGTCAAAGGTGCCTTTTTGCTCGAGCCACGTGAAAAAAAGCGTCCAGGTTGCCAGTGCTGAAAAACCTTGTAATAAGAGGGGGCTGCCCACCTTGAGTAATTCTTTGAGTGAGCCAAGGTGCGGTTTAAAATAAGACAGCAGTTGGTATTTTTTTCTTTCTTTTGAAAACCAAAGAAAACCAAGCATACTGAGCATTCCAATAGCATCTGCCATAGTTGAAGCCAAGGCTGCACCCCTGATGCCGAGTTCAGGAAGGCCCCACTCGCCAAAAATCAGTAAATAAGCAAGTAAAGCATTAGAACTTGCCGTTAAAACCGAGGTAACTAAGACTACCCAAGATTTTCCTTCAGCCAAAAAGAAAGATTGTATGGCCAAAGTAATCATGGCAAAAAACAAAGAAAAACTCCGCTGTTCAATATAAATTCCTTGTAAATGCGCAATTTGTTTTTGCTCAGAATAAGCATAGACTAAATCAGGCATCATGAAGTACAATAGCGAAAAAAGGAGCAATGCCAATGCAATCAGTACCCAAACCGTAGTGCCAAAAACCTGACCAATAAGTTCTTTGCGGTCTTGTCCGATGCGCCTCGCAATAATAATTTGTGCACCGTCAGCCATTCCTGCCAAACACATGTAAAGGGTAACGTAGAGTAAGCCTGCATTTCCAACAGCATCAAATTCGGCAGTAGAGTGCCGTGCAATCAAGGAAGCATCGGTGAGCAATACAATAGATTGAATGAAGCCCGTTACCATCATTGGTAGGGCAACCCCAAGAATTGTCCGATAGTTGAGTGCGAGCATTAGTCGATTTGAATTACTAAACCTTTTAAATAGGCGCCTTCAGGGTGAAAAGCTTGGATGGGGTGGTCAGCAGGTTGATGCAGTTGCTCGAGAATACGGCAAGAGCGCCCCGCCTCAATAGCAGCTGCAATAACTGTATTGGTAAAAAGTTGGGTATCAACTACCTGAGAACAAGAAAAAGTAAAAATGAAACCACCTGGTTTAATTTGTCGAATGGCGTGTGCATTCAATCTTTTATATCCTTGGATGGCTTGGTGTCTTTTGTCGCGGTGTTTGGCAAAAGCTGGCGGATCCAATACAATGATATCGTAGTCTTCGGGCAAGTCTTTCATGTAATCCATGGCGTCGTCAACGATGGAAGCATGCTTACTTTCAAAACCATTTAATGCTACGTTGTCGTCAGTTAAGGCAATTGCTTTTTTTGAACTATCGAGTGAATGCACCAATTCAGCATTGTTGTTCAAAGCTTGAAGACTAAAACCACCTGAATAACAAAAAGTATTGAGTACTTTTTTGCCTTGTGCGTATTTGCCGAGTAAGGCGCGGTTTTCACGTTGATCAATGAAAAAACCGGTCTTTTGGCCGTTGATCCAGTCGATGTGGTACTTCACACCATTTTCAAGTGCTAAATGCGGTACTTCTACAGCGCCAAACAAATAAGCATCTTGAACTTCCTGACGCTTAGGAAGCGTGTCTGAAGATTTTGAATAAATAGCCTTGAGGTCTTTGTCCAATACCTGAACCAATGCTGCTGCGATGAGCTCAACTTGTTTGTACATCCCTATCGAATGACACTGAACAACGGCAACTCCCGCATAATAATCAATAATGAGACCCGGTAACTGATCACCTTCGCCATGACAAAGTCTAAAAATGTTGTTGTCTGCTCTGAGTAGCCCAATTCTTTTGCGCAGCTCAAATGCATTTTGCAAGCGACGCTCGTAAAAAGCTTGATCAATGGTTTCGTAATCGAAACTCAACATTCTGACGGCAATGGTCGCATGCTGGAAGTGCCCTATACCTAGAACTTGTTGTTTTTTTGTAGTTAAACAAACGAGGTCGCCATCTTGAAGTTCTGTAGTTTCATCTGCTATGGCACCTGAAAAAACCCAGGGGTGTTTTCGGAGAATTGATTGCTCTTTGCCTTTGGTAATGGTCAGAAGGGGATATAACATGTGCAAAAATAGCTTGAAAAAGCGTACATTTACCAAAAATCAAGATATGGCTAACAAACGCATCCTCAAGAGAAATATCAACGAAATGGTATTTGACGTAGTTGAAGAATGTTTCTTTTTCGAAATGACCGCTCCGTCAAAATCAGACAAATCTGCTCAACTCATCGATGAAGCAGCTGATTTTCAAGATGCCATGCTTTCAAAAATCAATAAAGCTAAAGGTAAAGCTGAGTTCAGAGCAATTGCTACTGAAGTAGAAGCAAAAGCCGTTTACTTTGTTGATGCCCTCAACGGACTGAACAAATAAGCCGCATCTATGCTTGGCATAGATACCTTTACACTCGCACTCCTTTTGGCCGCACTCATGATCCTACTCTGGATTACTGAGTGGATTCCAATTTACCTTACCGCTTTGTTCCCGATTTTATTCGGTGCTCCGTTGGGTTTGCTCACACCAAAAGAACTAGCTGGCTGCTATGGCGATGCCAATATATTTTTATTCTTTGGAGGTTTTGTTTTAGCGCTAGGCCTTGAGAAATGGGGTGTGCATGAGCAAATCGCTCGTCGTATTATAAAAATTGTTGGCGATCAAAAATCAAAAATACTACTTGGTTTTATCCTCAGTACTGGCCTGATTTCCATGTGGATTTCCAATACTGCCACCGCGCTCATGATGCTACCAATGGCGGTTGCTGTCATTGAGGCCATGCCTGTTTCACATCGAGAATCCAGATTCAGTGCTTTGCTCATGTTATCTGTTGCCTATGCAGCCAATATCGGAGGTGTGGGCACTTTGATTGGTTCTCCTCCCAATACCCAAATGGCCTCCATTTTGGCTGAAAACTTCCATATTCAAGTGAGTTTTCTCGATTGGATGAAAATTGGTTTACCATTGGCCATTACACTACTCCTAATCATGTACCTTTTGTTTCATTATTTACTTGGTTCGGAGCGCAAGGATGTTCACGATTTACATTTCCACACTTTACCCTGGTCAAAACCTCAAAAACGCGTACTATGGATATTTTCTATGGTGGCGATACTCTGGATTTTTAGAGAGCCAATCGTTACTTGGACCGGCATTCCTTATCGGGATGAAAACGCGGCAATTTTAGGGGCGCTAGCGCTGTTCTTACTCCCCAATGGCGATGACAAGCAAACCCTCTTAAAATGGTCGGACACTGAAAAACTTCCTTGGGGTATCCTGTTGTTATTCGGCGGAGGTTTAGCAATGGCAGCCATCCTGGAGAAAAATGGTATTCTAAAAAGTTTATCTGCTTATTTCAATTTTGCCGACGGAATCAATCCAATTATATTGATTTTCATATTGTCGGCACTAGCCATTTTTATCTCCGAAGTTCTTTCTAATTTGGCGATGGTTACAGTATTTATCCCTATAGTTGGTGTATTTTCCGAACAAACACAGATGCCACTTTTTCCGTTGGCGATGGCCTTGACTTTAGGTGCTAGTTTAGCGTTTATGATGCCAGTCGGCACACCTCCGAATGCCATTGTGTTTGGTTCAGGTTATTTAAAAATCAAACAAATGGTCCGTATTGGGTTTGTTTTGAATATCATAAGTTTGTTTCTAATTTCTGTTTTTATTGTTTTATTACAATAATTAAAACAATATTATTATTTTTCCTAGCTAAACCAATTATATGCTTACTATAGAACGCTTGTTTGATGTCCCAAGACATCAGCTAAAAAATTATCCGAATGCCAATATGTTTGTCACAAAAACAGCAGGTATTTGGGTTCCGATGTCTACCGCCGATTTTTTAGATGCTGCTATGCAGGTTTCGCGAGGTTTGATGGCGCTTGGTGTACAGGCGGGTGATCGCGTAGCTGTAGCAAGTAATAATCGCGTAGAATGGAACATACTTGACATCGCAGTGCAGCAGGCCGGTGCCATATTGGTTCCGCTTTATCCAAATATCTCTGAATCTGATTATCGATTTATATTAAATGATGCGGGTGTAGAATTATGTGTGGTTTCTAATCAAGAATTAGTGGATAAAATCACACATATCAAGGCTGAAGTACCAACTTTAAAGCATCTGTTTTCCTTTGATCAAGTGCCAAATTGCACGCATTGGTCAGAAATTGAAGCAAATAAAGGAAGTGTAGAAGTAGCTGCTGTTGAGGAGCGCATGAAGGAGGTAAAGGCTGCTGATTTAGCTACCATCATTTATACTTCTGGCACCACCGGTAATCCAAAAGGAGTCATGTTATCTCATTCGAATATTTTGTCAACGGTTGGGGCTTGTATTGATCCAATCCCTGCAGATAAGAATTCAAAAGTTTTGAGCTTTTTACCGGTTTGTCATATATACGAGCGCATGCTTCATTATTTGTATATGTACATTGGCTGCTCCATTCATTTTGCTGAATCAATGGATACCATCGGAGACAACATTCGCGAGGTGAAGCCCGATGTATTTTCTGCAGTACCACGGCTCATTGAGAAAGTCTTTGATAAAATCATGGCCAAGGGTGAAGAGCTTTCCGGAATTAAAAAAGCTCTTTTTTATTGGGCTGTTAGCGTAGCTGAAGAATACGATGTGATTGGTAAGTCACCAATTTATAAGATCAAGTTAGGCATCGCTCGCAAGCTCATTTTTTCTAAGTGGCAAGAAGCACTTGGCGGGAATGTCAAGGCGATTGCCTCCGGATCAGCCGCCTTACAGCCAAGACTCGCTAGAATTTTTTTGGCAGCAGACATTCCAATTCTCGAAGGATACGGTCTGACTGAAACATCGCCAGTGGTTACCGTGAATAATTTCAATACGGGTATCAGAATTGGTTCTGTTGGGCCACTTGTTGACAAAGTACAAGTTAAAATTGCCCCCGACGGCGAGATTCTTGTCAAAGGGCCTAATGTAATGATGGGTTATTACAAGAACGAAGAAGCCACTAAAGAAGTTTTTGATGCCGAGGGGTGGTTTTGTACTGGCGATATCGGTGAATTTCAAGAAGGAAGATTCTTGCGCATTACCGATCGTAAAAAGGAAATATTTAAGACCTCTGGAGGAAAGTATATTGTGCCGCAAGCAATGGAAAACAGGCTCAAGCAATCTCGTTTTATTGAACAAGCAATGGTCATAGGAGAAGGAGAAAAATTCCCAGCCGTCATGATTGTGCCTAATTTCGCTTTTGTTAAGGAATGGGCAAAACGCCATAACACCAATTTTGATTCGAGTAGCAATGCAGACATCATTTCTCAGGAAATCTTGATTCAGCGCATTCAAAGAGAGCTCGATGAAATCAATAAAGAATACGGTTCTTGGGAACAACTGAAGCAGTTCAGACTCTTACCAAATGAATTTAGTATTGAGGGCGGAGAACTAACACCAACACTAAAATTCAAGCGAAAGAAAATCCTTTAAAAATACCAAGACGTTTACAAGCAGATTTACCCTGCCTAAATTCGTTTGAAAGACATAAAAAAAGCCAGCTGAAAAGCCGGCTTTTTTTATTAGTGAGTGGTTAGCTTATTGCTTTCCAGAAGAACAGCAAGACTTCTGAGTTGAGCTAGAAGAGCAACCTGATTTTTGAGTTGAGCTAGAAGAACAGCTACCGCTTTTTTTCTTCTTTTTGCGCTTGTCGTCGTCTTTTTTAGAGATTTCGATTCCGTTTACAGCTGCATAAGCTGTAGTTGCCATAGATCCTACAAAAGTAGTAAGGGCGATTGCTACAAATACTTTTTTCATGGTGTTTTTTTTATAAAATTACAAATTAATTCAAACTTCCAAGCTTAGTAAGTTTGGCTTTTACTTTTTGATTGAGTTGCACATCAATTTTCGTGCCTAAAGGTAAGAATAAGTCTACACGAGAACCAAATTTAATAAAGCCAAATTCAGCTCCTTGTTGTGTTTTATCTCCGACTTGTGCATAATAACAAATTCTTCGGGCAAGAGCTCCACCAATTTGTCTGAACAAAATTTCTTGTCCGTTGGCATGTTTAACTACACAGGAACTGCGCTCGTTGTCTGTGCTGCTCTTGGGATGCAATGCAAC
>CAZPWB010000023.1:0-31437 GCA_964590425.1 uncultured Lishizhenia sp.
TGGACAAAATCAATCAAAACAACCAACCTTTCTCGGATGGTGTTTTTGACTTTGCACCTTTCAATGTTGTAGGTAACAAAATAGACAATGGCGGTACTATTAACCGCAAAAATGGACGCATCTTCTTTTCTACCGTAGAACCTTTCGGAAAAACACTTGCAGAAAAACTTTCTGAGGCGGGTGTGCCTGCGCTGTTTGTCAATCAGTTGTCATATACCGAACTTTATGACTCCACCAAAACTGCAGCTCAACAAATTCCAGCCAAAAATCGCTTTGTATTTAAAGGAGAATTTCAATCTTCGATTTCCTCAGAGATTCCGCTAAATGTCATGAATATTCCACAAGGTGCTGTGGTAGTTACAGCTGGTGGTATGCGTTTGGTAGAAGGTGTTGATTTCACTGTAGACTACGCATTCAGCCGAGTTAAAATTTTGAATACGGGCATCCTAGAATCTAATACTCCAATTAAAATTTCCATCGAGTCCAATTCTGTTTTTGGTTTCCAAGCGCGCTCCATGATGGGTGGCCGCTACCAATACAGGCTCAATGAAAACTTCAAAGTTGGTGCCACATGGTTGCGCATGATGGAACGCCCAGTCACCCAAAAAGTTGACTTCGGTTCTGAACCTTTTAAAAACAATGTTTTAGGTGCAGACTTCGCATTCCGGACCAATGTACCTGCCCTCACTAAGCTAGTAGACCTTCTGCCAGTCATTTCCACTAACGCAATGTCTACACTTTCAATGTCGGGTGAAGTCGCTACACTCAGACCCGGACAACCAAGAGCAATCAACCGAGAAGGAACATCATATATCGACGATTTTGAAGCATCACAAAGTGCAATTGACCTCAAAGGAATGTCTGCATGGCGTCTAGCTTCAGTGCCTCAAGGGCAACCTGATCTCTTTCCTGAAGGCAATAAAAAAGACCTTAGTGCGGGCTATAAAAGATCAAAAATTGCTTGGTACACCATTGACCCTATTTTCTATCAAAGTAGTCAGCTCACCCCAGCGCATATCAGACAAGACCCTACGATGCTCTATGATAGCCGCATGCGTCTGATTCAAATGACCGACATCTTCCCAAATTTGCAATTGCAATATGGGTCTATCACCAACATCAATGTTTTTGACCTTGCCTACTACCCGGCTGAGCGTGGGATGTATAACTTTGATACCACCGCAGTAGTAGACTCTTTGGGTCGTTTTGATAATCCAGAAGATCGCTGGGGTGGTGTGATGCGAGGTCTTACAACCAATGACTTCGAATTGGCCAACATTGAATTTATTCAGTTCTGGTTACTCGATCCATTCAACGAGGATGCAGAAAACGAAAACCCAAATGCACCAATGTCAGGTGGAGACCTCTACTTCAATTTGGGTAATATCTCAGAAGACATCTTGCCAGATTCTCGTAAAAGTTTCGAGCACGGCTTGCCTCCAAATAATGATCCTGTATTGTTAGACAACATTGACACAACACTCTGGAGTCGTATTTCTACCCAGCAAGTTGTCGTGAATGCATTTGACAACGATCCATCAGCTCGCGTCAGACAAGATGTCGGTCTAGATGGCTGGGACAACAGCGCCGAACAAACTGCTTATAGTGCTTATGTAAGTTGGGTGCAAAACAACACGGCACTCTCTCCTGCTGTCAAAGCGCGCATGATTGCTGACCCTTCCACCGATGACTACAACTATTACCTCGACGACAACTACGACACACAACAACTCAATATTTTAAATCGCTACAAGCGTTATAATGGGATGCAAGGTAATTCGCCAACTGTCGAAATGTCGGATACGGCCAATGCTCTAGGATATCCAACGATTGCCTCGAATTTCCCAGACATCGAAGATATCAACCAAGACAACAACCTCTCTGAATCTGAAGCCTACTTCCAATATCGTGTGAGCCTCAGACCAAACGATCTTCAGAATGTAGGATCTAACTATATCACCAACAAACAGATTTATCAAAACGGCAACAAATCAGAAACTTGGTATCAGTTCAAAGTTCCAATTCGCGAATTTGAAAAACGCGTAAACGGCATCCAAGATTTCCGATCAATACGTTTCATGCGTATTTTCATGAAAGGCTTTGACGAACCAGTTGTTTTGCGTTTTGCACGCCTCGAGCTTGTTCGCGGTGAATGGCGTCGTTATTTCCTAGACCTTACACAACCAGGTCTAAGTGTTCAAACCGACCCGAACCTCACAAGTTTCAATATTGCGGCACTCAATATAGAAGAAAATGCACAGCGCCAACCTATTAATTATGTTGTTCCTCCTGGAATTGATCGCGAAATTGACCCTTCACAAGTGTATCAGCGTCAGATGAACGAACAATCTTTGGTGCTTGAAGTTTGCAACTTACAAGACGGCGATGCCCGTGCAGCTTACCGCAATGTGCAGTTTGATGTGCGCACCTACAAAAAACTCAAAATGTTTGTGCACGCAGAATCTGTTGTAGAGAATGAACTCAAAGACAACGAACTCACGGTTTTTGTGCGTCTTGGAACAGACTTCATAGATAACTACTATGAATATGAAATGCCAATGAAAGTGACTGATTGGAACACCACTAATCCAGATCTTATTTGGCCAGAGGGCAATAATATTGAAATTGTTTTTGATCGCCTCCTCGATTTAAAAATGGAGCGAAACACTAAACTAGATCAAGGAATTCAGGGTATCTCTAGTGTCGTAGAATACGAAAAGGCAGATCCGAATAACCCAAATAATCGCATTAAGGTCAAAGGCAGCCCGAATCTTCAGGGTATCAAAACAATAATGGTCGGGGTGCGAAATCCTTCGAAATCGGATCCTGATAACATATGGGGCCCTGATAACGGAGAAGCAGAATGTGCCAATATCTGGATCAATGAAATGCGACTCACCGATTTCGTAAGTGACGGCGGCTCTGCAGCCGTAGGCCAAATGCAGCTGCAGTTGGCAGATTTCGCTACAGTCCAGGCAGCGGGCAACTATTCTGGGATCAACTGGGGAGCTGTAGATAGCCGTGTACAAGATCGTCAGCGAAATCAAAGAATGGGCGCCGATATCAGCACCACCATGCAGTTGGGTCAGTTCTTCGGCAAGCAAGCCCGCGTTTCCTTACCATTCTACTACGGCTACTCAATTGGTGTCATCAACCCTGAATACGATCCATTTAACCCAGACATCAAACTTGCTAACTATGACATCGCCACACGCAAAGAGCGCATGCGCTTGGGGCAAGATTTCACAGAAAGGCGCAGCTACAACTTCACCAATGTCCGAAAAGAAGCCAAGGCAGGTACCAAACCACAATTCTGGAGCATTTCAAACTGGTCTGCAACCTATGCATTTGCTGAAAACATCAGGCGCGATTTCAACATCAAAGCAGACATGACCCGTACCTGGACGGGCGCACTCAATTACAACTACACTTTTGCCGGAAAACCCTGGGAACCCTTCAAGAAATGGCAACCAGCTCAAAAAAATCCGTGGTTAAAATCACTCAAAGATTTCAACCTATATTATTTGCCGAAGAACATTACATTTACCAATGATTACTCGAGAATTTATAACGAAAGACAAATCCGAAACATCATTGTTCCTGATTACAACTTTGACCCGATTTACCTTAAGCGCTTTGATTGGAACCGCAATTATCAAGTCGGTTACGATGTCACAAAAGCACTAAAAACAACCTTTACAGCAGGTAATCGTTCCATATTCGAGGAAGGTAATCATGGAGTAAATCGTCAAACAAATCCCGATGGATACCGAGAATTTATGGATACCATTCGTTCTCAAATGAGCACCTTTGGCCGCACCATGGACTACACACACAACTATTCAATTAGTTATACATTACCGTTTGATAAGTTCCCTGTTACATCATGGTTGTCCTCTAATATTAAATATTCAGGAACGTACAATTGGCAACGTGCCCCATTAGGTCAGGCTGAATTTGGTAACATCATTCAAAATACCCGATCCATCAACATGACCGCTCAAGGGAATTTGGTAACGCTTTACAACAAAGTCCCGTATTTCAAACGAGTTTTAGCCAGTGGCAATGGAAATAGGACCAACGTCAATGCCAAGCAAGGTCCAGAAGGCGCTCAAGGCGGCAAAGGTGCGCCGCCGAAAAAAGCCGAATTCAAGCCTAAAAAACCGCTCGATGAAATGACCGATAAAGAGCGTAAAGAATATGACCGTCAGTTAGCACGATTCGAACGCAAACAAGCAAGAATTGAAGAACTCAAACTAAAAGAAAAAGAACCAGTTAACCCAATTGTTGGAACGCTTGTAAGAATGTTACTTACCGTAAGAAACATCTCAGGAACCTATAATTTATCAGATGGGACAATGCTACCTGGATTCAATCAAGAATCAAGTGTACTCGGAATGAACGCCCAAACGCTTGGCTTGGCACCATTTGTATTTGGTCAACAAGCTTATGATATTTTAGGTCGAGAAACGGGTTTTCATGTGGGAGAATTTGCACGAGACAACAACTGGTTGGTTCAAAATGAGAACTTGAACAGGCAGTTCATGATCAATCATACAGCAAACTTGCAATTAAAAGCAACACTTGAACCACTCAAAGACCTCAATATAAACCTCAACGCTTCAAGAAATTACAGCACTCAGGCAGGTGAATTTTTCCGTTGGAATCCAACCAACACCTTATTTGAAAGCCAAAGTCGTTTTGAAAGCAGCACCCTTACCTACACTACCATTTCTTGGGGTACTGCCTTTGCCAAAATGGATACCTCTTTCCGTTCGCCAATCTTCCAGCAATTGATTGCAAATAGCCAACAAGTTTCACAAATCATCGGATCAGGTAATGCCAATGCAAGTTCTCTGCCGAATGGTTTCTACGATGGATATTCAGCTACACAACAAGAAGTGGTCATTGGCTCCTTCTTAACGGCCTACACCAATTCGCCAATTAATGCCAAAAACATCAATCCACTCAGCAATATGCCGTTGCCAAACTGGACCATCAACTATTCAGGCCTCACTAAGTTTGCCTTTACCAAGGACATCGTAAAATCATTTAAACTCAATCACGGTTATTCGTCTTCAGTGTCAGTGAATGGCATGCAGACGAACCTTAATGCAGGTCTAGATGCAGCTGGCATGCCAAATACACGTGACCTCAATAACAACTTCATTGCTCCGATGCAGGTTCAAAATATCACCATTTCCGAGCGCTTCTCTCCGCTCATTGGTATGTTGGCTACTTGGAATATCTTAGGCAAAAACATTACCACGAACTTCGAGTACAAAAAGGATCGTCAAGCAACACTTTCACTGAATAATAATCAAGTAACTGAAACGCTTGGTCAAGAGATTGTTGTTGGTACCGTTATCAATGTACCTAAACTCAAACTCGTCCGATCTATTGATGCAAGTGACCTCCTGATCAACGTTAACTTCTCTTTCAGAGACAACGCTACCGTGATTCGTAAAGTGGTTGAAAACAGTAATATGGCAACAGCCGGGCAAAAAACAGTGAGCTTCAAATTAGATGCGAACTACAAACTCAACGAATACCTCAGCGCTATTTTCTATTACGAACAGTTCATCAATACACCAAAAGTTTCCTTGAGCTTCCCTACAGGCAACCTCAAGACTGGTGTGACACTGCGTTTTGACCTCAACGGTTTAAAGTAAAATGATGGTTAGAACCGCTACCCCTAAAGATGTTCCTGCTATTTTTTCACTCATCCAAGAACTAGCAACTTATGAACGCGCTCCCGAACAGGTTGTCAATACACCCGAGCAGCTTACAATAGATCTTTTTAATGATCAAATTTGTGAGGCAATTGTCGCCTGCAATGATCAAGATCAAATTGTGGGTTTTGCCTTATTTTACACCTCCTATTCTACTTGGAAAGGACGCTGCTTGTACTTAGAAGATTTTTATGTCTTAGAAGCTGAAAGAAAGCAAGGTTTCGGGCAGGCTCTCTTTGATGAAGTGGTTCGTATTGCCAAAGACCGCGGTGTCAAACGTATGGATTGGCAAGTCTTAGAATGGAACCATACCGGACTTAATTTCTACCGCCGCAATCATGCCACTCTCGACCCAGAATGGATCAATGGCAGGCTATTTTTCGAATAAGCTACAAGGCTAAAAATTAAATATTCACAAAAATTGGGCTAATATTCAACCAATCCGAGATGATGTTCATTTGACACTTAGTCAATAGAATTTTGCATTAAGTTTATTATTGAAATAAGGAGAGAAACAGGTTACTTCTTGTGTGTAGCAGTTGACGTACTGCTTGGAGAGGCAGTTTCATTTTCTAGTTTGATAAGAGTTTAATAGTTTTTGTCGACGTCCGAAAGGAATATACACAAGAGGTTCCTGTCCTTATTAATTCAAACGTACCACTCAGACAATTTTTGTCTACTACTAGGAAAAGGGCTACTTGTTAGCCCTTTTTTTCTTGTACCCTATACAACAGTGGTCTGCTGGGGCTGGCATCGTTTTTAAAGTTGGCCACTTGTAGCTCCAAAACATATTCACCGTCTTCAATGTCTGAATCAACAAAAATGAGTTCGGTAATAGTACGGTCTTTTCTGGGTTGTGCCGGATACTTCCAAAAAGCATGATGAAAAATCAGTTCACCGCCATCCTCTTCACGATCTACCGAAGGGGTGTCAACCAATAAGTGCTTTGTTTCTAATTGATCGAGTAAAGCGACAAGCCCAACATCAAAATAACAAGGATTAGTGCCTGAATAATTGGCCGATTTCTTTTCATCAAGATTTGGCAAGGTTCGTATAACAACTGCTTCAGTATACTTACTAGAAAGCAAAAACTCTAGCTGATCTGCAAAAACCACGTGGTCACCGTTTGGCATGACTCGAGGAACAACACTGCACAGCGTCGCTTTGTAAAAGTAGTTGTCAAAGACTTCATTAACCGCATAAACTTCTCGGCTGATATGGCCATACGATTCCGTATGCGTAACGTGCCCGTGCGGATTAAAAAAGATGTCTTTAAAATTCACTGCGCCACCTTCAAGTACACTGCCTACAAAACCATTGGCGCGCACAGGTTCCATTCTTGGGGCATCGACATACCAAGCCCGAGGGTTGAATTCATCGGCGCTCAAAGGCAAGGATAAATCTAACGGATTGGTAGTGTCAATAAAATGCGTGTCGTCTAGGTAAAAAATCATGAAGTAAAAATAGTGCTTTTCGTATCTTTGCGGCTATGGAAGCACAAAAAGACCGCCTTAAAGACCTCATTTCCCACTCAAAAGAATACGGATTCATCTTTCCGTCCTCAGAAATTTATGATGGCCTCGCTGCCACCTATGACTACGGACAGCTTGGTGCCGAACTCAAAAATAACATCAAAACTTATTGGTGGAAGGCTATGGTTCAGCTTCATGAGAACATCGTGGGTCTTGATTCCGCTATTTTTATGCATCCGACTACTTGGAAAGCTTCAGGCCACGTTGATGCCTTCAATGATCCGCTCATTGACAACAAAGATTCCAAAAAACGCTATCGCGCCGATGTCCTTCTTGAAGAGCACATCGAAAAGATCCGTCAGAAAATTGAAAAAGAAGTAGAAAAAGGCCACAAAAAATTTGGTGAATCTTTCGACGAAGCACAATTCCGTGCCACGAACCCCAATGTATTGCGCAATGCTGAAAAAATCCAAAGCATTGAAACTCGCATGAAAGAAGCCCTAGAGCAAAATGACCTCGAGGCGGTTCAACAACTCATCATTGACCTCGAAATCGTTTGCCCAATTTCAGGTTCAAAAAACTGGACAGAAGTTCGTCAGTTCAACCTGATGTTCTCTACAGAACTTGGTTCAGTAGCAGGAGATGCTAGCACTATTTACCTTCGCCCAGAAACAGCTCAGGGTATTTTTGTCAATTTTCTCAACGTTCAAAAATCAGGACGCATGAAAATTCCGTTTGGGATTGCTCAAATTGGAAAGGCCTTCCGCAACGAAATTGTAGCGCGTCAGTTTATTTTCCGCATGCGCGAATTTGAACAAATGGAGATGCAATTCTTTGTTCGCCCAGGCGAAGAAATGAAATGGTATGAATACTGGAAAGCCGCCAGAACTAAATGGCACCAAAATCTTGGCCTCAGCACTGATTTATATCGTTTTCACGACCACCTCAAATTGGCCCATTATGCTAATGCTGCCTGTGACATCGAATACAAATTCCCGATGGGCTTCAAAGAACTAGAAGGCATTCACTCACGTACAGACTTCGACCTTAAACAACATGAACAATACTCAGGGAAAAAATTACAATTCTTCGATCCTGAACTCAACCAGAGCTATGTTCCTTACGTCATTGAAACTTCAGTTGGTCTAGACCGCATGTTCTTGGCCATTCTCAGTGCCGCTTATCAAGAAGAGCAACTACCAGATGGCTCTGAGCGCGTGGTTTTAAAGATCCCTGCTGTTCTTGCTCCGTACAAAGCAGCCATTTTGCCGCTCATTAAAAAAGACGGCTTGCCAGAAAAGGCGCGTGAAATCATGGCAGATCTTCAATTAGAATATAGCTTGCAATACGACGAAAAAGATTCTATCGGAAAACGTTACAGACGTCAAGACGCCATTGGTACGCCTTACTCTATTACAGTAGACCACCAAACCTTAGAAGACAACACCGTGACCATCCGCGATCGAGATACCATGGAGCAACAACGCGTTTCACTTTCTGAACTCGAGCATATATTAGCCCAAAAAGCGAGTTGGAAAAGTGTGCTTAGTGCGCTTCGCCTTCAATAATTTATGTGGCGCGTTTTTGTTCTTTGTTTTGCTTCTTCTATTCAAGCTCAATTAATAGAAAACCAAACAGGGCAGGCTTTTACTGCTGTTCCTTTTTTCAATCAAGCAACAGTAACGCAGCTTAAAATTCAAAGCATCGAAGGATTTTACACTTACAAAACGCCTAATTCTACTTTTAAAGAAAGTTCAGATTGGTTCAGATATCGTTTTAACGAAAAAGGCCAGCTCATCGAACAACTTGAGATCATTCAAAACGGCAAACGCAAAGACAGCACGCTACATCAATATGCCTATAACCCAAAAGGTCTACTGCATATTCATCGATATGGTGCCTATGGAGGCGCTATTGCCGAATACTACCTTTACGATTCTATAAACCGAATCAGTGAAATCCATTTTTACCGCGACCAGTTTAGCAGCCCTATTTCCAATAGTACTTCTCTTGTCATGATGAGGAAGGAAATCCTCGCTTATACAACTGGAAACAACCATAATTATACCCAGTTCAATCAGTATAACCTACCTTTTATGGATGTTACGCATCATTACAACAAGGATGGGTATCTCATTGAAAAGGAAAACTATTTTCGGATGAGTCAGCAAACTGAAAAGGAAGTTTATAAATACGGTCAAAAAGGTGAACTCATCGAAAAATCAAAATACAGCTCTTCACTCACTGAGCCACAAGAAAACTGCTTTTATAGCTATGATCAATGGGGAAATTTGATTGAAGTCAAGCAGCAAAGGAAAGGGCAAGCACCTGACGAAATTCAGATTGTTTATGACTATAAAACAGGTTATTTAGGTGCTGTTATTCGAAAGAATGCACTGAGCAATGAACTCAAAATTTTACGCTTCACCAAGTATACTTATTTCAAATAAGGATTTGTTAAATATTTCTTAATCGGTTAATTTCAAATACTTTTGGCATCATATTAGCCTATCGGTCCGAAAATACAGCTTATGAAAACTCTTTACACGCTTTTACTCTGCATCGTTTTTACATCTGCGCTACAAGCTCAAAAAATCAACTACGAAAGTTCCAAATGGTTTGTGGGCATGAATTTGGGCGCCACTTGGCATAACGCTGATATTCAATCTAACTCGTATAATGGTTGGGGCCTGACTTTTGGCCGCTCTTTCAATTACGATTACGGGCAATCGCTATCATTTGACCTACGTGGTCGCTTTTTAGCGGGTCAGTGGTATGGTCAGGGAGCAGATTACAGCACTTTAGGGCAAAACAGCAATTTGGCTTTAGAACCATACCTTACAGGAAATAATCAATATGTACACAACTTTAGAACTGATATCCGGGAACTCAACCTCGAATTGGTCTTGCATGCTGCTAAACTTAGAGAAAGAACAGGTTTTGATCCTTTTATCTTTGGCGGTATAGGATTCACATGGCAACAAAATTGGGCCGATATCATGGATACCAATGGCTATTATGACTACAACTCGATGGCGGCAAATGGACCAGTAAGTGAACAACTCGTTGGTACACTTGACAATATTTACGAAACCCGTCTTGATGGGCTTTCCTATCCAGATTGGCGTGTCAATTGGATGCCAAGTCTTGGTTTTGGCTTAGCGTATCACCGCGGACGCGTTAGTTTTGGCCTTGAGCACAAAACTACATTTACTATGGCAGACGATTTTGATGGCCTTCAAGATCAATCTGTTAGACTCCGAAATGACTGGTACCACTACACTTCTGCATTTGTGCAAATTCATTTTAAAGGTCGTGACAACCGTCCAAAACCAGAACAACGACCAAATCCGGTGCCTGTTAACCCGGTTCCTAATCCTGTCCGACCTACGCCACCAAACCCTATTCATAATTGCCCTACCCCTGAAGTCAATATTTTCAATGTGCCTCAAAACACGGTTACTGAAACAACTGCCCGTCTAGAATTTACTGTAGCTTTTATCAATTCAGTTCAAGACCTTACGCTAACTAATAGCTTCAACCAATCTATTCCGTTCAATTACAATTCTTTTTCATCAAGAGTTGAAGCCCTTGTAAACCTCAATACGGGTATCAACACCTATACCTTAAGGGCTACAACAAATTGTGGAACAGATCAACAAACTGTTCAAATTAACAGAGAAAATTGCCAAAGACCCGCTATACAAATCAATGATGACTTTGCAAACAACACAGTTACTCAGGCTTCCTACAACTTCATTGCAAACATTATTGGGCAAGTTAATAGCAATCAAATTCAAATGATTCACAATGGCATGTCTGTTCTTGGCTTTAATTACAACAACTTCAATGGGCAATTACAACGCATTATCAATCTTTCTCCAGGAAGCAACATTATTCGTGTAGAAGTGACCAATGCTTGCGGAACTGCGGCCGAACAAATTACTGTTGTTCTCAATAATTGCGATAGACCACAACTTACTTTTTTAAATCCGAGTGCAGCGGGTTCTACAACGAATACTGGAACACTTGCTTTACAAGCTAAAGTAAACGGCACCGTTCAAGGTGGACAAGCTCAACTTTTTTTAAATAACCAATTGATGCCAACTCCAGCTTTGAGTGGGAATTTAATCATTGCAAGTCTGCCATTGACAAATGGCCTAAATTCTATTCAAGTAATATTCACCAACAATTGTGGTACAGATCAACTGAACACCACCATCAATTATCAGAATTGTGTGGCGCCGATTATTAGTGTGCTGTCGCCGAGTGTAAATAGCACCGTTCAAAGTTCGGCACTCAGACTCAGAGCCAATCTTTTGCACGTCAGTAACCGCGCTCTTATCAAATTAGTCATAAATGGCACTGAGCAAACTAATTTTACATTTAATGCTTCAACGGGGCTGCTTGAATACTCAGGGCAATTGCTTGAAGGCATCAATAATTTCACAATCACTGCCGCCAATGATTGCGGTTCTGATATTGAAACATTTACTATTAATTATGCGGCATGCAAAAAACCGACAATTAGTTTAGTGAATGCACCAGCAAATGGCAGTCAAGTGAATCAGTCTGCCCTAAACTTACAAGCGCAAACCGCCTTTTTGACACAGGCTCAAATTACGTTGAGTTTGAATGGTGTGACAAATCAACCATTTAGCTTTCAAAATGGTCAAGTTTCAGCAGCTATGAATTTAAAACCTGGACTCAATACTATTATAATCCAAGGAAAAAATGATTGTGATAGAATCAATCAAACAATTAATCTTACCTATACGCCTGCGCCTTGTGATCCTCCACAAGTTATATACAATATGATCCCGACAGGAAGCACTGTAAACAACCCGGTCTTTACTTATTATGCAACCGTAGTAAATTATACCGTGAATTCCAATATTGTACTTTCAATTAATGGAACTGTTTTAAGTGGCTATAGCAATGTCAATGGAAGTTTGGCCGCAGAATTGGGTTTAATTGAAGGTGGAAATCAAATTTCAATCACCGTTACTAACGATTGCGGAACCTTTACAAATACCTACAATGTGACTTATATAAATGACGGAACGGAAGGGCAACAAAGAAAGCCAACGGCGCCTTCTCAAGGAGGTCAGAAGCCAGCTAGTAACAATATTAAACCCGCTCCAACGACTACAAAACCGACAAACTCTAAACCTACTGCACCGAAAACTACCACCCCGGCAAAACCAAAACCTACCACTCCTGTAAAACCAAAACCTACCACTCCAAATGCTGCCACCCCGGCAAAAAATACGCCTGGGGCTCAGAAATCAGACACCCTGAAACCGGCGCCAACTGCGCCAAAACCGGCGCCAAAATCTACAGAAAATAAATCTGGAAAAGGAGGAGGTCGCTAGACCTCCTTTTTTGTGAGCTAATACTTGGGGCTCTGCTCAAATCTTCCTATATTCGCAATCTTAAAATCGCATACAAATGGCAATTATCGGTAAAATTCGCGCCAAATCTGGCCTGCTCGTCGCAATGATTGGAATCGCTTTATTAGCGTTTATCCTCAATGACTATCAAAGTTTATTTGGCATCGGAGAAGGTGACTACGGCATTGGCTTGGTCTACGGAGACAAAGTTGATCCTGCTTCTTATAGCATTGCTAGCTCTAAATTTCAAGAGCAAGAAAGAAGTCAAGCCATGCAAAATGGTAAAGAATTCACAGAAACAGACATGGAAGCTTCTAGCGACAAAGCCTGGAACTTTATGGTTGACTCAACCATTCTTAGCAAAGAATACGAAAAGCTAGGTATCGGCGTTACTGACCGCGAGTTAGATGCTTACTGGATGGCTAAAGACGGTTTTGGCGTTTTAGCTGACCTCAACCAATTCTTTACAGACTCACTCACTGGTGTACAATCGCCACAATCTATTGAAGCGGGTCGTGCTAAATTAGCTGCTACCCTTAACAAACTAAAGACGTCTAAAGACGCACAAAGCGTAGAGCAATGGACTGGTTTCAAAGCCTACCACACCGACCGTCGCAAAACTGAAAAATACTTCGGTTTAGTAAAGCAAGGTGTATTTGTTACTGACCTCGAAGCTCAAGACCAATATTTAGCTAACAACGAAAAGAAAAATGTATCTTTTGTCGTTCGTCGTTACACTGAAATTTCTGATGCAGATATCAAAGTCTCAGAAGCTGAAGTTAAAGCTTACTATGACGAGCACAAGTCAGACAAAAAATACCTCGTGCGCAACCCTAGCCGCGATGTAAAAATGTTCGATGTCAATATCCGTCCTTCAAAAGCTGACTCTTCTGTATTTGCAGGTAAAATGAACCTATTGCGTGCAGGTTTTGCCGCGAGCACCAATGACTCCGCTTTCATTGTCAAAAACAGCGAAACACCTGTTTATTTCTCAGACAAACGCGCAACTTCAGTTCCTGAAGGGCACCCGAAAGCTGATCGCTACCAAGTTTACCCAAGAAGCCTTGATACTGTTTTCAAAACAGCAGCACTTGGTCAACTTGTAGGTCCTTACGCTTCAAAAGAAAAAATGGTCTTGTCTAAAGTTATTGGGTTCACACCTGCTAGCCTAAAGGCACGTCACATTCTTATCTCAACAGCCAATTCTACAGACGCCAAAGTTCTAGCTGCTAAAAAGAAAACAGCAGACAGCCTAGTGAAAATCTTGAACAAAACAAACTGGGATGCCATTACTGCTAAATACTCTGAAGATCCAGGATCTAAAGACAAAGGTGGTGTCTACGAAGACTTCCTCGAAGGAGACATGGTTAAAGAATTCGGTTTCTACTGTGCAACTGCTCCTATCGGGAAAGTGGGTATTGTGAAAACTGATTTCGGTTACCACATCATTGAAGTTCTTGAGCGCTCTGCAGACAAACTTCCGTTATTAGCCTCTGTAAATCTTACTTTCAAGCCATCCGACGAAACTGTTGCCAATATGGAAAGTGAAGTCAATGGTATTCTATTGAAATTAGATCGTCAAATTTCTAAAGAAGAAGATCTTATCAAAAAAGCTGCTTTATTTGATACCATTGTTACTCGTGCAAGTTATGCACCACGCGTAATTCAAATTGAAGATAATGCACCAAAGGTTTATGGTTTTACAACTACTATGGCCCGCGATCGCATTCTTGAGATGGCCTACGCTGACGATGCCACAGTTGGCTCAATGACCCTCTCGCCAATCCGTGACAAAGACAAATACGTCATTGCCATGGTGAGTGCAATTCGCCCTGAAGGTGAACCTTTATACGAAAATGTACGCGCACAAATGGAACGCGAACTGATTCAAGAGAAAAAAGCAAAACGTTTCATGAATCAAATGGCAGGTAAATCATTAAAAGCCATTTCTAAAAAATTCAATACGCCAGTTATTGATGCAGAAATCACTTTTGGTAACCCACAAATCTCAAACGCAGGTTACGAGCCTACAATTGTAGGAAATCTCTTCTCTGGTGCTATTAAGAAAGGTCAACGTACATTGCCACTTAAAGGTGAAAGCGGAGTTTACGTGATCCAAATTAACCGCGTTACCAAAGCTCCTGCTACCAGAAATTATCAAGCAGAGCGCGACCAATTGTTACAAGGCCTAATGGGCCAAGTTGAAGGTCAAGCTATGGGTGGTTTACGCAAAAAAGCTGCTGTTGTAGATAACCGCAAGCTATCTGAATTGGGTGTTCGTTTGTAAGTAAACAAACACCATGACCAAAGCCGAAATTCGCAAGCATTACAAGGCTAAGCGAGCTCAGCTCACTCCTTTCGAATTATCTAAAATTTCAGCACAAGTGCAAGCGCTTGTGCTGGATACTTTTCAATTTCCTTCGAAATTCGTCAGTCTTTTTCTACCTATTGAAAGTCAAAAAGAGATCTCAACCTATGGTCTCTTAGAAGATATCTTGTTAAAAGGTGGGCATCCTGTCTTATCTAAATCTGATTTTCAAGATAATAGTTTAACACTTTATCATTACGAAGAGCCAAGGCAACTAGAGATTTCAAGTTTTGGTATTCCTGAGCCCCGTTTTGGACGCACGCTACTTCCTGCTAAACTTGACTACGTATTTGTGCCTTTGTTAGCCGTTGATTCCAACGGACACAGAGTTGGCTATGGAAAAGGGTTTTATGACCGCTTATTAAAGCAGTGCAAGCTAGATTGTCTGTTTATTGGCTTGCATCTTTTTGATGAATTTATTGAGATTTCAGATGTTGGTCCACACGACATACCATTGCATTTCTGCTTCACACCAGGAGGTATTTATGATTTCAGAAAATAGCAACCAAGGCGGGTTTCTACTTTTTTCCTTTTGCGGAAGAAGACTTCTTGACAACAACGCCATCAGCCTCAATATTCCATTCAATTTTAGGAGCAGTAATTTTGTCGATTTCTGATTGTGGTGCTTTTGCATCTTCTAAAAAGTGCTTTTGCATCGCCACAGAAATGGTGTCTAGGTAAGGTGTGCCGTGGAAATAGGCAACAGAACCAGCTTCAGTTGCTGGCGGGATAAGAAAGTGGTCTTTAAAGCGGACACGGATTAAATCACCGTTTGCTGGCTTTACATTTACCCAACAACCCGCGCTTTGACAAACCGCAACTAAAGGCGCTTTGAATGTAAAGGCTTGTTCAGTAGGATTTGCTTTGAAACGCACAAGCATTTCGTCAAGGGTTAAGGCTTGTGTGGTATCTACACTTACAGGGCCATAGGCTTTGTAGGCGATTGAAGAAGTTTGACAACTAGCAAGAAAAAGTGCAAAAACACCAAGTGAAATAAGGGTAGCTTTCATTTAAAGAACTTGTGTTACTGTAGATAGTTTTCAAAAAAGGCGTAGAGGTCATAGCTTTTGTTTTCGACCTGAACGGCAACAATTTGATTGGCTGATAAAAAACGCAAAATTACTCTGCGAGCATTGGTGTCGTTTGCAACCATATGAAAAGTTGCCACATGTGATTTAGCGTCAAAATCAACGGTAAACATATTGGTGTAATACTTGGCATACATAATGACATTTTCCTCTGTTACCTCGTTTGGCAAAGTGAGTTGGATGTGGCCACTGGCAACGCCACCTTTAAGTTCGGCTATATTCTTTGCCGAAGCACTTAGTGATTTCTGACCAAAAACAATTAGGTTCAGACCCAAAGCTAAAACAAGTAGCGTTAGTTTTTTCATAATGCATATATTAACAAGCATAAAACTACAAAATAATTCAATAAATTGCCAACGTGTCTGATTTAATCCTTCAATACCAGTCATTATTTCCCGAAGCCGGTTGCGACGAAGCCGGTAGAGGATGTTTGGCAGGCCCTGTTGTAGCTGCAGCCGTGATCCTCGATCCGAACAATCCTATTGCTGCGCTCAACGATTCAAAGCAACTCAGTGCAAAAAAACGCATGCTCTTGCGTGATGAGATCTTGTCAAAAGCACTTGCTTACGGGATTGCTTTGGTAGATCATGAAGAAATTGATCAAATTAATATCTTGAATGCAAGTATATTGGCCATGCACAAAGCACTAGAAATATTAACGCTGTCTCCGGCTTTTGTATTAGTTGATGGGAACCGTTTCAAGCCTTTTAAAGACGTCCCTCATGCTTGCATGATCAAAGGTGATGCCCGATTTTCTGCTATTGCTGCTGCCAGTATCTTGGCTAAAACTGAACGAGATCTTCTCATGAGTCAACTGCATAAAGAATTTCCTGTTTATGGCTGGGAACAGAACCAAGGCTACCCTACTTTGGCACATCGAAAGGCCATTTCTGAACATGGTGTATCGCCATACCACCGCTTAACTTTCCAACTATTATCTCCTGATCAGCAATTGGGCTTATTTGATTAAACAAAACATTGTTGATTAGATTATTAAATGAAGTTCAAAGCAGCGATCAGTGGGCTTAACTTTGAAAAAAACTACGCATGCGTCAACGTCTTGTTCTTCTTATTTTAAGTCTCTTGGCTTTGGTTTGGGTCATTTTTGCGTCTTATGATTTGCTTTCCAACGAAACCCTCACTGATTTCAGAAGTTACTTTAATGAAAAAGACAGCAAAGTTTGGATCATTAGAGAAGACAGCGAATTTGAATGGGACAAAGAAGGGGTGCAAACAACAGAGCTCAATCAGAATTTATATTATTCGGTTACGCGGGCGGCCAAATATCCGGTAACTGTATTTTTCAGTGCCAAAAGAACCTTACTACTTGTCGAAAAGAAAGGAAACTGGAGCAATAAAGAAGTCAAAGATCTTTTTGAGAATGGACTTTTTCCACTACAATTCGGCAAACTGAAAACCTTTGAATTTGGTAAGTTGCGCGGTCAGTTCAACAAAAATCAACTCATTATCTACGAAGGTGAACTCGATGAACCCGTCACACTGCAACTTAACCTAAATACTAAATCGAGTTATTCTTGGATTACGTGGAAAGATCGACTAGCACATGTAACAGATACGTATGTCAAACCAAACCTACGTTATCGCTACGAGAAATACAAAAACACTTCAAAAAGCCTCAAAAAAATAGATGACTACACATTATTTGCAGAAGTAGTTCCGGATTTTATATCGAGCTATTATTTTTATGAGAAGAATTATGCCGCAGAACTAGATCCACAATTTGCAAAAACACCCTGGTTCAAATGCATCAAGACAGGTTTTGTACACCTTAAAAAAGATAGTGCAAGTCTCATTCTTTTCGACTTTACAGAAAACAACAACCCGCTTCTAGCTCTCAATGAAGCGCTTGGCCTAGAAGAACTCAATGAAGAAACACAAGTATATGACAAGCAATTCGTCACAAAGCTTGTGGAAGCAAGCAAAAATGATTGGCATCTCGGGACTTTTGGCACATATGCTTTTGCCAGTACAAATAAAATGCTTTTTGATGAGGCCTTGGCAGCAGTTAAACTGAACCAAACAATCGTTCAAGACACCAATAAAATCATTCGCTTTTACGAGCACATGCCAAAAAGAGTAACGGCAAGATGGGTAGACGCCAGCATGAAGAAAACCCTGACGCTTTTGGGTAACGATGTGGTCATCACTAGCTATCAAAGATTCAGTGAGGAGCGCAACATAGACCAAGATAAAATTAGAGATTACTTTGTCATGAATCCTGGCTTCAGAGTACTTGATTTTGGTGCTTTCCCAGAACGCGGCAATGTGATACTACAAACTGAAAATCAAAAGTTAGTTGGCTATATCAACGGGCTCAAAAAATGGGAAAAAGAACTCAAGGGTGAAGTCAAAGACATTTATACACTCGGTTCACTTGATCAATTGGTAGCTGTTCAAATGGCTCATGAAGTGCAAATCTTTGACAAAACCGGAAGACTCGTGTACAGACTGACACATGAGGCAGGTACTCAGATAGGAGCCTTTGAATACAATGGTAAAAAAGAATTTATTAGCTATAACGGCGGGGCAAATTTGCAGCTCTCAGGAGAAAGCGGAGCAGTTATCAAACAGTTTACGGCCAGTGGGAAGCTGAAAGATTATGCTGTGTATAAGCAAAACGGCAGACCATTCGTAGGTATTTTAACGGACAAGCAATTCACAACCATTGATTTGTTAAAAAGAAAAGTCCTGAGTAAGCAAAACGTAGATTCTACCTGTGTCTTAGCCAAAAGTACAGCAGCCGTTGCCGCTATTCAAATCCAAAAAAATCAAGCATCACTGCTGCAACAGGGTATTAAAAAACAATTCCAAGTGCCAAGTGGCGTTGTATATCTCGCCACCTACAAACAAGGACAGAACACTGTGTTTATTTTTAAAAGAAATACTGCTATTTATGCCTATGATCAACAAGGCAATAGATTATGGGAAAAAACACTACCACTCAAAGAACTGAGTCAGTGTCATATTTATCAGCAACCAAGCGGCAACTCTTGTTTGGCATTTTTGGATGCAATAGGCAACCAAATCTGTCTTCTTGACGACTTAGGAAGAAACTTAGACAACCAAGACCGCCATGGAGAAGAACAAGTTCAAGTTACAAGCTTTGGCGGCAGCGCTTATTCAATCACAACCTTTTTAGGAACCTACCTTATTCAATACACCAAACAATGAAAAAAATCATCCTCGCTTTTATTCTACTCAATACCATAATTGTTGAGTCGCAGTCCTATCTTGGCAACATCACGAGTAACTACGCTGGTGCCATTGGTAACCAACTGAACCCATCAAGCTTCGTAGACGGACGCGTGAAGTTTGACCTCACCCTACCAGCTGTTAACCTTTTTACATATCAAAACTTTGGTTATTTTGATGCCAATGCCATGCGCACAGAACAAGGAAATGGTGGCTATTGGTGGGCAAAATCGTTTGGTGATACAGCCATTCTCAATTCATGGGTTTACCCTTCGTCAACTTTTCTTGACCGATTTATCGTAAGAAATTACACCTCAGAAAGCACCAAAACCCTTGGTGCAAATATCAACCTCAACCTTGACCTTTTTAATTTGGCTTTTCACCTCGGTGAAAAAAGAGCAATTGGCATCAATGCCCGCATGCGTTCAATTACCAACGTAGATAACATGAACCCGAAACTCGCGGTATTATCTGAGGAAGGACTTGAATATCCTGCACTTTGGAATCAAGTCATTAACGAAGACTTAATCAATGTGAACCACATGACTTGGGCTGAAATTGGTTTTAATTACAGCCAAGTCCTGATCGACAACAAAGAACACTTCCTCAAAATTGGAATCACTCCTAAATTGCTTTTAGGTTTTGCGAGTGCTTATGTACACTCTACAGATTTCAGTTATAACCTCGTTAATGAGGACACATCTCAATTACTGTCCGGGACATTTGACTACGGTTATTCCAAAGAAGTAGGTGATTTTATTACAGACGGCGTGAACGGCTCAATCAACAGCTCGAATTACATGGACTACCTCAAACCTGGTTCAAAAGGATTTGGGCTTGACATTGGTGCTATCTATGAGTGGCGCCCGAACTACGCTAAGTACAAATACGACATGGATGGCAAAACAGATCTTTGGATGCGTCAGGAAACGAAATACAAAGCGAGAGTTGGTCTTTCTTTGCTCGATATGGGCGGTTTGAAGTTTACAAAAGGAGGCCTGAGCCGCAACTTTGTGGTGAACACCAACAATCTTTTTGACTTACAGACTTTTGATGTGGCAACTGATTTAGCGTCCTTCGATGGTGTTATTGACTCACTTATTACGGCTTCTTCAGTAAATGGTAATCAAGAGTGGGTAGCATTACAAGCTCCTTCACAAACCTACAGAATGCGCACTCCAACAGCGCTAAGTATTCAAGCTGACTACCACATTTGGAAGTATTTCTATGTCAATGCGACGGCTATGTTGAATATGATTCCAAAAAATAAGGACACGAAAGTGCAAACTGCCACTCAACTCAGCTTTACCCCAAGTTTTGATAGTCCATATTTTGGCTTGTATGTGCCATTTGTCTATAACAACTATAGCGGTTTCAAATATGGTTTGGCAACCAGAATTGGCCCGCTTATTCTCGGGCTCAATGATATGAACCTCATCAGAGCTAAAAATGAAATTAGTGGTCTAGATTTCTATGCTGGTTTACGCCTTCCTATTATTTATCACCGTGTCAAAGACAAGGACAAGGACAAAGTGTCTGACCGCATGGATGAATGTAAAAATGTCCCAGGTACTTGGGGCTTCCTTGGTTGCCCTGATACTGACGGCGATGGCATACCTGACTCCGAAGATGATTGTGTTGAAGTCAAAGGTCTCAAAGAATTTAAAGGTTGCCCAGACACAGACGGAGACAAAATCATCGACTCCGAAGATGCTTGCCCAACTGTCGCTGGCCTCAAAGAATTCAAAGGTTGCCCGGACACGGACGGAGACAAAATCATCGACTCCGAAGATGCTTGTCCAACAATTGCTGGAATCGTAGCCTTAAAAGGTTGCCCAGATAAAGATGGCGACGGTATCACAGATGCCGACGATGTTTGCCCAGATAATGCTGGCCCGAAAGAAAACCAAGGTTGCCCAGACAAAGACGCCGACGGTCTTTTTGACTTCATTGATCAGTGCCCGGAAATTGCTGGCCCGAAAGAAAACCAAGGTTGCCCTTGGCCAGATACCGATGCCGATGGTCTACTCGACAAAGACGACGAATGTCCGAACTTAGCTGGTCCAAAAGCCAACAAAGGTTGCCCTTACAAAGATTCAGATAAAGATGGCTTACTTGACAAAGATGACGACTGCCCAAATACGCCGGGGCCAAAATCAAATAAAGGTTGCCCAGTAATCGAACAAGAAGTGATTGAAGTGCTTAAAACAGCCTTTGATAACTTAGAGTTTGAAACCAATAAGGATGTCATATTTGAAAGCTCTAAACCATCTTTGAATGAATTAGCAGAAGTGTTGAAGAAAAAAACAACTTGGAAATTGCAAATTTCAGGACACACCGATAACGTAGGAGACGACAATTTGAACATGGTTCTTTCAAAAAAACGTGCTGAGGCACTCAAAGCCTACTTAGTTTCTCAAGGCATTGATCCTAACAGATTAATCACGCTTTACTTTGGTGAAACCAAACCAATTGCTACCAATGATACCCCTGAAGGCCGTCAGAAAAACAGACGCGTCGAGATGAAAATTGTATTTGAATAACATTCAATCTAGTTAGTTTTTAGAAAAAGGCGGCCCTTAGGCCGCCTTTTCTATGTTACCACTATGTTAACTTTTGATGCGTGCTAATTAACGCTTTGTTAATCTTAGATTAATGTACTCATCAAGATACTACAAGACCTTTGCATTAAATAATTTAATGTAAAGCAATGAAGCTATTTACCTCCATTTTAGCGAGTTTATTCTTAATCGTATTCAGTTCTCTTTCTTATGCACAAACGGGAAACATTAACGGCACCGTCACAGACGAAGATCAAAATATTTTAAAAGAATTTACGGTCAAGTTATCTGCAGCTATCAAGCCAACAATTGATCTTGAAAAAGGCACCTTTACATTTACAAATGTTCCGGTAGGAACCTACACGATTGACGTTAAAGCACCTGGCTTCGAAGTATTCAAGAGCGAAACGATTACCGTTACAGAAGGTCAAACCAGTACGGTAGGTGTGAGTATGAAAACACGTGCTCAGACTACAGGAGATATCCGAGTGAGTGGAAAGTCAGATAAAAACAAAGGTGATGTCGAGGTGACAAAAATGCAAATTAACCAGGCTGGTGTTGTCGATGGCATTAATAAAAACACTTTTGTTAAAACGCCAGACTCTAGAGTATCTCAAGTTTTCAAGCGTGTAAGTGGAGCCAGTGTACAAGACAACAAGTTTGTAGTAGTTCGCGGCCTGAGTGACCGTTATAACTTCGCGTTGATCAACGGTGCGCCGCTACCAAGTACTGAATCAGATCGGAAAGCTTTCTCTTTTGATATCTTCCCTTCAAATATGCTCGAGAACCTTTTCATCATGAAAAGTGCTACGCCTGAACTCCCCGGAGAATTTGCAGGAGGAGTTATTGATATCAAAACGGTCGAGCCCCGCTCAGAAGCGTTTCAAAACATTCAAATTGGTTTAGGTTTCAATACGATTGCAACTTTAAAGAACTCCCGTGTTTACGAAGGAAGTTCAACAGATATTCTCGGTTTTGGGAACTCGGCAAGAGCGATACCTGATGGCCTACCTTCAACTGCAGATTTCAATGCCTTGAACTCGCAGCAAAAAGCAGAATTAGCCAAGCTGATTCCTTCAAGTTGGGCAACTAATAATCAAACAGCATTGCCAAATGGCAGCCTTCAATACAGTGTTGGAAACAAAATGATGCTCAAAGACAAAAAAAGCTTAAGCTATGTTTTTGCTTATTCATATGCCAACTCGAATAACTTTAGTATGGTCACGAGAAGAGAATTTGAAGAACAGTCCACAGGCGTAATTACAAAAAATGAACTCAAGGACTCTGCGTTTACCAAATCAATTTTGAATACCGGTTTGCTTAACTTGAAAATCGACTTAGGAAAAAGAACTGAAATACAAGTCAAAACACTTTATTCGGTATCATCCGATGATAAGGTGAATATTCGTCAAGGAAAGCGCGATATGGATATCGAATCCATGTACAATGAAAAATCCACGAATATTTGGTACACCCAAAACAACATTTTAACTACTCAAATTCTAGGAAAACACAATTGGAAAGACGATTGGAAATTCAACTGGAATGCAGGTTACAGCAATATCAATCGCGATATACCTTTTCTAAGAAGAATGGTATACCAACAAGTAGATACAACATTACCTTACTTTGCGGTTGTTCAAAATAATGATATTTCAACCTTAGGGGCAGGAAATATGTTTTGGTCAACAATGAATGAAAATATTGCCAGTGCTCGATACGACTTTTCAAAGCAATTTGGCGGAGATAATTCTAAAAATCTATTCAAATTTGGTGGTTTCCATCAGTATCGAGGCCGTGATTTTGCTGCAAGAAATCTTGGTTTTTCTAAATACGACCCTGCCGGATCAAGTTCGTTCAATTCTAGTTTAGTACTCTTGCCAGAAGATCAGATTTTCACCGCGCAAAATATGGGCTTAATGGCAGATGGACAAGGTGGATTTAAATTAGAAGAAGGGACAAACGTCGATGATAGTTATGATGCTTCGTCAAATTTACATGCCTTATATGCAATGGTTGATATGCGTTTGTTTACTAAATTACGCGTGGTAACAGGAGTCCGTGCAGAATCTTATCAGCAAAAGTTTCATTACGTTGAATTTGGGTCAAACGCTGATAAATATCTAGATACAACCGTCATTGACTTATTGCCTTCCATTAACCTTACTTACAAGATTACAGATCGTTTTCAATTAAGAGCCTCTGCTGCACGCACATTAAGCCGCCCTGAATTCCGTGAGTTAGCTCCATTTACTTTCTACAACTTCTTAAATGACAATTTAGCTTCGGGTAACCCACAATTGCAACGTGCAATCATTAATAATTATGATACGCGTTTAGAGTATTTCCCAGGCAAGGGTCAAATCATCAGTGTTTCGGGCTTTTACAAAACATTCGAAAATCCTATTGAATTATTACTTCGCACAGGTACTTCTGGACAACCAGAATTATACTATAACAATATTGCACGTGCAAACAGTTTTGGTGCAGAGTTTGAGTATCGCATGAATTTGGGATGGATGAATCGAACCGATTCAAACTCAGTTTTCTCAAGAACAACTTTCTACACAAATGCATCATACATTCGTTCAGCTGCTGACTTAAGTCAAATTGCAGGTCTTGAAGAGTACCCAGGTTCAACCAGACCACTGCAAGGTCAATCGCCATACATTTTGAATGTTGGTTTATTTTACGAAAGCAAAAAAGACCTCATGATTAACTTTTCTTACAATTATGTAGGCCAACGTATTGCCATTGCAGGTAGCATTCAAGAACCAAGTGTTTGGGAAAATGGACGACATGTGCTCGATTTTCAAATTGGAAAAACATGGAACGATAAATACGAACTAAAATTAAACTGTGCAGACCTTATAGCGCAAGACCTCGTGTTCTTCCAAGATATCAACAAAAATAAACGCTACGACAAAGGCGTAGATAGCGCTTGGCAAGAAATCACATTTGGTCAGACCATCACTTTGAATTTCAAATACAAATTTTAAACCACCAATGTTAAGAAATCGTTGGTCTTTATTAACACATATTTAAAGAACATTTAAGTATCCTATAACTTGAGCAGCTGTCGTTAGTCTGAACTTTGTACAGATAAAAATTAAAAAAGATGAAAAAGATTTACAATTTATTGACTGCCCTTTGCATCGGCGCCTCTGCCTTTGCTCAGGATGCGTTTTGGACGCCTACAACTTATCGTGGCGCTTTTCCAGTCACTGACAACACTCCTGCTACAAACTGGACTGCTGGCTGGGCTAATTTCGATCCGGAAACAACTGTTTATCCGGCAACAACAACTACTGTATCTACAGACATCACGACCAATACAACCTGGAGTGGCGTCGTTAGGCTCAATAATAAAGTTTATGTTAAAAACAATGCTATTTTAACTATTGCGCCTGGGACTATTATCCGCGGCGACAAACTGACTCAAGGTACCTTAATCATTACGCGTGGTGCTAAAATTATTGCAGATGGTACAGCTGCTAACCCGATTGTTTTTACTTCTAACGAAGCCGTAGGAGCTCGTAACGAAGGTGACTGGGGTGGATTAGTGTTGCTTGGTTTGGCCAAAAACAACCAGCCCGGTGGAGTTGCTAACATTGAAGGTATTGTACCTACAACAGACTCACAATTCGGCGGCAACTTTGATAACGACAACTCAGGAATTTTGAGATATGTTCGTGTTGAATTTGCAGGTATCGCTTTAGAGCCTAACAAAGAAATTAACGGTATCACTTTTGGCTCTGTTGGAAGCGGAACTATTGTTGATTACGTTCAGGTTACATTGTCCGGAGATGACTCTTTTGAGTGGTTTGGTGGTACAGTGAATTGTAAACACCTTATTGCTTATCGTGGTCTTGATGACGACTTTGATTGCGATTTCGGTTACCGAGGTAAAGTTCAATTTGCACTCTCGATTCGGGATAAAGATATTTCCGATGCTCCTGGAGACTCAAATGCTTTTGAATGTGATAACGATGCAACGGGTTCTGCGGCACAACCAAAGACACGTCCTATTTTCTCAAATGTCACATTGGTTGGTCCAAGAGGTAATGGTACAATTGCACTTCCACCAGGTGAAAAATTTGAAAAAGCTTTCCGTTTACGAAGAAATTCTGCTGTGTCTGTACTCAACTCATTGGTAACAGGTTGGGAAAAAGGTTTATCTATTGAAGGCGCACCTGTTGTTGCTAACCTTAACGGAGATACCATGGTATTTGTAAACAACATACTCACCAATTTTGCTCAACCATCTTGGACTATAAACAACACCAACACCGTATTGAATTCAGGTGGGGCAACAACTGCATGGTATAACTCATGGTGGGGCTTAGATGGAAATGACTCAACTGTTTCTTTATCTCAAGTAAATTGGGTGAATTTGTTTACAGCACTTGGTGTAACTCCTGATGCACGTCTTGCTGCCGGATCAACTGCTGCTTCAGGTGCTACATTTATGAACCCTGTTTTTTATTCAGTTGTAACTCCTACCGTTGCTACAACTAGTTTTACATACTGCCAAGGAGCGACTGCTACTGTACTTTCTGCTTCGGCATTAACAGGTAATTCTCTTCGTTGGTATACACAACCAACAGGTGGAACATTCACTACATCTGCTCCGGTTCCAAGTACTGCAACTGCAGGAACTTATACTTACTATGTTTCACAAGCTAACGCAAACAACGACGAAAGTATGCGAGTAGCAATCACAGTTATTGTGAATGCACTTCCTGCGACACCAGTAATTACTGCAAGTGGTTCTACAACATTCTGTACAGGTGGTTCGGTTGACTTGACTTCAAGTGCTGCCACAGGAAACATTTGGTCGAACAATGCGAATACCGCTACAATCACAGTGAACGCTACAGGTAACTATACGGTTACGGTAACAGATGCGAATGGTTGTTCAAATGTGTCTTCTCCTATATCTGTGAACGTTTCTAACGCTCCAGCTCCAACTATCAGCGCAACAAGTACACAAGCGTGTTCTGGTGATGTCGTTACGGTTACTTCATCAGCAGCTGATTCTTATTTGTGGTCAACAGGTGAAACCACTCAGTCAATTCAAGTTACAAGTGCAGCAGCAGTTTATGTGACTGTAACTAACAGTAATGCATGTAACGGTGTAGGTCAATCTGCAACTACAAACATTACTTTCACTGCCACGCCAACTGCAGCTGGATCATTCACTATTAATGGTAACGTTGTGACTTTCACAAACACTTCTTCAGGAGCTACTTCTTACTCTTGGGATTTCGGTGATTTCACTAACTCATCTGCAACTGCTCCGGCACACGCCTTTGCTGGAAATGGTGCTTACACAGTAGTTTTAACTGCCATCAATGGTAACTGTACCGATACCGTAGCATTTGAAATTTCAATTGAAGTAAGTATTGAAGAAAACAACAGCTTGTCTTTTGAGGTGTATCCAAACCCTGCAAGCGCACAAGTATTTGTTGCTTTTGAAAACAATAACAATACAACTTTAACTGTTCTCGATGCAATGGGTCGTGTAGTTCTTACACAAAATATCAACGAAGTTGGTTCTGTATTACTTCCTGTAAGTGTTGCTGAGCTCGCTTCTGGTAGCTATACATTACAAATCATCAGCGAAAACCAAGTAGGTGTGAAGCGCCTAATGATTCGCAATTAATCGATTGATTATTCAACAAGAGGGGGTCTAGGCCCCCTCTTTTTTTAAAAAAGTGGCAACGATGGAAAACACAAAGGGACACACCATACTGATCGTCGATGATGAACCAGATATCTTGGAGTTTTTATCGTACAATGTGCGCAAGGAGGGTTATAAAGTTTTTACCGCTAACAATGGAATGGAGGCGCTCAGACTCGTTCAGCAAATCAATCCATCCCTCATTTTATTAGATGTCATGATGCCAAAAATGGATGGCATCGAAACCTGTCAGGTGATTCGTAAAGATCTCAATATGGTTCAGCCAATTATTGCCTTTCTAACTGCCCGCACAGAAGACTATGCACAAATTGCCGGATTTGAAGCCGGTGCCGATGACTACATTAACAAACCTATCCGACCAAGATTGTTAATTAGTAAGATTGAATCTCTACTTCGGAGAAATAAAAATGTTCAAAACGGAACCGACAAAATAACAATCGACCGAGACCGTTTTGTTGTAGAAATTGAGGGAAAAGAACTTCAATTACCCAAAAAAGAATTTGAGTTATTAGAATTACTCGCCTCAAGACCAGGTAAAGTTTTTAACCGCGATCAAATCTTAGCGGTAGTTTGGGGAAATGACACCATAGTTGGTGAACGAACCATAGATGTTCACATCAGAAAATTGCGCGAAAAACTCGGAGATGTGTATATTCGTACCATAAAAGGTGTCGGATATACCTTCAATGAAAAGTGAACAGATCAAGACCAAGTTTTTTAATTCTCAGAGGTAGTGTTTTATTCTACATTCTCAGTTTACTATTTACGTTTTTTGTTCACTTACAAATCGTAACCCTGAGCCCTGTGCTCATCTTTGTAATCCCGTTAGTTTCCGGGATTTTTGCTTATACTATCTTTTACTATATCATCAAGCGCTTCTTGCATTACCGCATGAGCCTTATTTACAGAAGTATTCAAAACGAAGACTCTTCTAACAAAAAAGAGAAAAATATAGACCAAATTGTCGCGCAAGGAGAAAAAGATGTCAAAGAATGGAAGCAAAAACGCAACCAAGAAATTGAAAAACTACAAGAACAAGCTGCTTTCAGAAAAGAATTTCTTGGCAACTTAGCGCATGAACTCAAAACACCAGTTTTTTCCATTCAAGGCTACATAGACTCATTACTAGATGGCGGTATGGAAGATCCCGAAATTTTGAGAACTTTTTTAGAACGCGCATCAAAATCCACCGAGCGCATGACGCACATCCTCGATGACCTCGACCAACTCACCAAATTAGAGCTAGAAAGAATTCCTTTAGATGTGCGCAGCTTCGATGTTTTAGATTTAATTCGCGAAACCTTTGAAGCACTCGAACTTTTTGCTCGCGAAAAGTCCTTTCGTTTAAAGTTAGAAAATACCAGCCCTTTCTGTTATGTGATGGCTGATCGCAATAAAATTTCCCAAGTACTTACCAATTTGTTCAATAATGCCATTGCATATGGCAACGAAGGTGGAGAACTCATTGTGAGTGTCGTTGAAATCGAGCAGACCTATAACATTCAGATCAAAGATAACGGCCCCGGCATTGAACCCGTGCACATTCCGCGCTTATTTGAACGCTTTTACCGCGTGGAGAAAAGTCGAAATCGCAATGAGGGCGGGTCGGGTCTCGGGTTGGCAATTGTCAAGCATATTGTTGAGTCTCATGGGCAACAAATACAAGTGAGTAGTGTCGTTGGTAAAGGAACCACCTTTAATTTTTCGCTAGAAAAAAGTAAAGCTTCAGGACCTGTAAGTTCAAGAGGTATTCCATTGAAATGACAGAAAACGTCCAAATATTTAGTCTCAAACAAGTTGCGCTTTCCATAGAGAAGACTATTGCTAGCCGTTACAACCAACAATATTGGGTAAAAGCAGAAATTCATAAACTCAATAAATACCCAAGCGGACACGCTTTTCCAGAATTGGTCGAAAAGGAAGACGGAAAAATTGTCGCGCAATTAAATGGAAGTATTTGGAAGCAGCACCTCCAACGCATCGAAAAGATTTTTATCGATCAGGTTCAAGAGCCACTCAAAGACGGAATACAAGTACTGATGTTGGTTAGGGTTCAATTCAACCCTACATTCGGCCTGAGTTTGCAAATTCAAGATATTGACCCTGCTTTTACTTTGGGGCATTTGCAAAAAGAAAAAGACATCACCCTCAAAAAACTCAAAACAGAAGGGCTGCTGCAAACCAATCAGCAACTGCCCTACCCGCTCATTGCAAAAAGAATTGCTATCATTTCTGCTGCCACGAGTAAAGGGCTGTCCGATTTTTATCAAGTTTTAGATCAAAATGCCTTTGGCTACACCTTTCATACCCAACTTTTTGAAGCGTATGTGCAAGGAGATGTAGCGGTGGCATCTATACTTGAAGCGCTCCAAGAAATTGAAAAGTGTCAAGAACAATTTGATGTTGTTGTGTTAGTCAGAGGAGGCGGTGCAGAAGTAGGTCTTACTTGTTACAACAACTATGAACTTTGTAAAGGCATTGCTACCTTTCCTTTACCGATATTAACTGGCATCGGCCACTCGACAAACTTAACTGTTGCCGAACTGATTGCCTACGCATCAGCTATTACTCCAACGCAATTGGCCGAAATGCTGATTGCCCAATTTCGTGAATTTGAATTGCGCATAGAAAGGCTCAGCCAGGGCGTTGTGCAACATGCCCAAATGCAAATTCAGCGCAATACTGATAAAATCAATCAGGTAGTTCAGAACTTAAACTGGGGCTCCAATCAATATTTCAAAGCCAAGCAACTTGAACTTGAGCATGCGCTTCAAAAAATTAACCTCCTCGACCCCATTCATATCTTGAACCGAGGTTTTACGATTACAACAATTGACGGAGCTTTACTGAAAAATTTTTCGGACTTAGAAGACGGGCAGCTCATGCAAACTCAAACCAACGAGGCGCTCATCTATTCAAAAATTGAGAAGCCGAAGCAAAATTAAAAGCTTCTAGTTGGGATGTTCCTACTAATGAGTGCTGGTCATATTCGACGGCACACAAATAATAAAATCAGCTCTCCCTAAATGTTCTGCATCCAACTTTTTGATGTTATCCTGAGAGACTGTACTGATCGTTAAAATTTTGTGCTCAGGTCTATCCTGCAAGACATACCACATAATGCCTTGATAAAAATCTGAATGATACGCTCCATTGAAATGTAAATGAACCGTTTCCGGCTTACGCCATAAATTGTGAAGTATGAAATGTGCCATCGTGGCATCTTTAATCGCTTGGGCTTCTACCATTCGCCAACCTGCACCTGGCCCCATATGAGCGCCCATTTCTTTCATGGCTTGATATTGTGTCAGTGTGGTATCAAACTTGAAATCAAGTGGTGCCATTTGCGTTTTAATGCTTTCGGGTAAGGTATCGAGTGCTGCACGACCTTTTTTAAAGAGTAAACTCGCATATTTTCGCTGAATATTGCTGGCCACGCAACTCAGATTTTTCTCTTTGGCAAACGCAACCAAAGGTGCATAGTCGGTTGAATAATTAGGCCAAAGGCGCAGTGTATCTTTGAACTGCTCATCGGTTAGTTTTCCTGCCAAATAAGCATCCAAAAGCACTTGCTGGTCTTGTTCAAACATTTCAAAACCTAATTGCAGCTTTCCCTGATGCACGCCGTACATGCGTTGAATTAATTCAAGTTGCAACCAATGGGCTATCGGATTGTCATGAAATTCACCAAATAAAACAAGATCAATATTATTGGTTGCAGCAGCCATTTTTTCAAAACTGACCGCTTTGCCTTTTGAATTATAAATTTGATATGCTGGTAAATCTTGTGCAAAGAACAACCGTAAGGTGAATAGGAAAGAAATTGGGATAATAGTTTTCATTTATCTTAAATCTTAAATCTTAAATCTTAAATCTTAAATCTTAAATCTTAAATCTTAAATCTTA
>CAZPWB010000023.1:31537-35188 GCA_964590425.1 uncultured Lishizhenia sp.
AATTATTAAGGATTTGAAAATTAAGAACAAATAATGGGAATTCTTTAATTTTACACTAAACCCATTCTATGAAAAGCAAAAATCTCCTGCTGACCATTCTTTCGTTAGTCCTCTTTAGCAAAGCTCAGGCCCAGACTTGGAGTGGCGAGGTTGCACAAATTTTTTACAATAAATGTACGGCTTGTCATCATCAAGGAGGTGCTGCGCCATTTTCGTTAATGACACATGCAGAAGTCAGTCCATTAGCTGCAGCTGTTTATCAGTGTATCAATACGGGGGAAATGCCGCCATGGCCTCCAGACAACAACTACCAGCAATACCAACATAATCGCGCACTTTCGAATACCGAAAAAACAAGTATTATCAATTGGCTCAATAACGGAGCGCCTGAGGGCAATGCTAATCAGACGCCTCCACCGCCTGTTTATACTTCAACTACGTTTCTTGGCAACGGAGATCTCCAAGTGCAGATCCCGACCTACATGTCTAAAGCCACCACCCAAGACGACTACGTTTGCTTCAATATTCCGACTAACCTGACACAAAATCGCATCATTAAAGCAGTTGAAGTTGTTCCCGGAAACCGTGAAATTGTGCATCACTGTTTGGTCTACCTTGATCCTACTAGCATCGAACAAACCGATACGCTCGGCGGAAACTGCGCGAGCCCAAATAACGGCACTACAAAACTTATTACAGGCTATACTCCTGGAGCCACTCCTATGATTTTACCATCTGCCGATCCACTCAAGCTCGGCCTTGACATCGGGCCAGGCTCTTCCATTTATTTTGCTATGCATTATCCGATGGGTTCGTATGGCCTTTATGATTCAACTAAGGTCATTTTACACTTCTACCCTGTCGGGACTACCAATGTGCGGCAAATCAGCGCGGGTCCACTTTTAGCCGACAATAGCTTTATTCTCCCTGCTGGTCAAATAAGCAACTTAAGTGCGACCTACCCTCAAGGATCGCAAACAATCCCAACCAATTTCTCGATACTCTCAGTTTTTCCTCATATGCATTTACTTGGAAAATCGATCAAGGCATACGCCTACAAACCCGGGAATGATACTGTAAAATTTATAAATATCCCTAATTGGGACTTCATGTGGCAAGATTTTTACTTCTTCAAACACCTTCAGAAGGTTTCGACTGGATACAAACTCAAAAGTGAAGGAACCTACGACAACACGGTCAATAACCCAAATAATCCGAATAACCCGCCGCAAGCTGTTTTCAGTGGTTTCAATACCACCGACGAAATGTTCCTAACCTATTTTCATTACTTGCCTTATTTACCAGGTGATGAAACCTATGACCTCGAGGCGCTTTCCTCTGCCTCTGTTCAAGAATACATGGAACCTGAGCAGGGAGCAATAAAAGCGTACCCGAATCCGTATGCAACAAATTTAACCCTAGAATTTCCGAGTAGCTTTGGGCCTCAAGACCTCATTTATATCTATGACGCTAGCGGGCAATTGAAAACTAAAATTACACCTGAGGCCGGAGCCACACAAATTCATTTAGGTGCAGAAAAGACTGAATGGTTTACGCTTCCAAAAGGCGTTTATTTCGTGTCGGCCCGTATCAACGGCTCCTTACTATCAAAAAAACTCATTAAGTTATAAGTTGGTTTTTTTTCAAAGCGTAAAAATTTCTTATCTTTGCACTCCCAAGGTCTCATGGCCGAGCGGTTAGGCACCGGTCTGCAAAACCGTCTACAGCAGTTCGAATCTGCTTGAGACCTCTTGAAAACCCCTGAATCCCTTATGGAATCAGGGGTTTTGTTTTTTGTTGTACCATTTTAGGACCATAAATAAGACCATAATCTAAAAAATGACTTTTATAAATGGATTTTGACTTCTTTCATTTTCAAAGAAATAAATGCTCAATATTGGCATATCCCTAATAAAGGAATTTTTTCCTCGCTGATCGCTTCCATTGTTTCTAAATCTAGGAATTTTCAATATTAACTCTATGTTAATTTTCCTCCAACAATCTGTCTTGAACTCAACTTTTGTCCTTTATTTTTAGGTCTTTGTGTTAGATTGACAATAATTAATCGTTATTGATGCAAAATGATGCCATTTTCCTTTTGGCAAGGGGACAAAGTTTTTTTATATTTGGCGTTCAATTGTAAAAATGAAAAATTAAAAACTATCATTATGGACAAAAAACAAAAAACAGCCGGAGGTTTCTCAGCGATCATTGCTTTCCTGGCTATTGCACTTTCATTGATCGCCGGTATTTTAATTTACAAATACATTTTCGGTGATCCAGGAAACTTCGTAGATCGCAATCCAGAAAATGAGCCTGTAGAAGGAAACCTATTAGGTGTAATCTATAAAGGTGGTTTTATTGTACCAGGATTGGTGGCAATCAACATCATTATTTTAATTTTCTCAATTGAGCGTTTGGTTACCCTTATGCTTGCAAATGGTAAAGGAAAAGCAAACAAATTTATTGAAAACATCAAAGAATTAATGGCCGCTAAAAATTATGCTGGTGCAATTGAAGCATGTGATGCTCAGCGTGGGTCACTTGCTAACGTAGTTCGTGCTGGCTTGGTTAAATACCAATTGATGACTAAAGATAGTCACATGGACAAAGAGCAAAAGTTAGAATCTTTGAAAAAAGAACTCGAAGAAGCCACGGCATTAGAATTGCCTATGCTTTCTAAAAACTTGCCAGTTCTTTCAACTACAGCTTCAATCGCAACCCTTATCGGTCTTATTGGAACTGTACTTGGTATGATTCGTTCATTTGCTGCGATGTCACAAGGTGCGCCAGATACAGCAGAACTTTCTACGGGTATCTCTGAAGCCTTGATTAACACCGCATTTGGTATTACTGGTTCTACAATCGCGATCATCATGTTCAACTTCTTTTCTACGAAGATTGATGCCATGACCTACAGCATCGACGAAGCAAGCTTCACGATTGTTCAGGACTTTGCAGCCAATAATTAATATTTTACACCCAAGTAAAAAACTCAAGCAATGCCAAAAATTAAAATGCCGAAAGGATCTCCTTCCATAGACATGACGCCTATGGTGGACTTGGCGTTCTTGCTTGTGACCTTCTTTATGTTGACGGCTTCATTCCGTACTGCAGAGCCAGTTACCGTTGAAACACCTTCTAGCATTAGTGATAAGATCATTCCTGAAAATATCATTATGGTAACGCTTGATCGTGACGGACGCGTATTTTTTAACCTCTCAGACCCTGAAGCCCGTAAAGAAATGCTAAGCAGCATGCTCGCTAAGTACAAAATGAATTTGAACGAAGAGCAAGTTGAAGAGTTTTCCATCATGTCAACTTTTGGTTGTACCATGCAAGAACTTCCTGCATACATGAATACTGAAGCAGCTAGACGCGTAGATTTTCCTACCAAAGGAATTCCTACAGACTCTTTACGCAACGAATTATTAGACTGGATTTCATTTGCAGCTGCGGCTGCGGCCAACACCGGAAAAACTGCTTTTGAAGAAGCAAAACTTAAAGGTGGTGAGCCTAAAATGGAAGATTTCAAGCCTAAATTCATCTTGCGTGTCGATTCTAAAACGCTCTATAAAGATGCAGCAACAGTTATTGATGTATTCAGAGAATTGAATTTGAATAATTTGAATTTTGTAACCTCTGCGGAAG
>CAZPWB010000024.1:0-34510 GCA_964590425.1 uncultured Lishizhenia sp.
ATGTACTTGGTATTGTCTGCGCTTCTTGCGTTGAACGTATCAAAACAAATCCTCGATGCATTCGTGGCAATTGAAGATAACATTCAACGTGGAAGTATTACACAATACGATCGTGGTGAGACCGCAAAAGGAACATTAATTGAAGAATTATCTTCGGTTACTAAAGACGAAGCGGGTAGAGCTAAAGCAGCCAAGATTAAAAAATATCTTGGCATGATCGAGAAGATCGACAAGGATGTTGCTGTATTTATCAAATACGTAGATGACCTCAAACTTGAGCTCATTGAAAAGGTAGAAGGTCCAGAAAGCGTAAAAGCTGCTAAGCCAAACGATAAAGAGAGTATTCTTTGGAAAAAATACGATCCACAAACGCCTTTGCTACCTACGCGTTTGTACCTTCAAGCAATTCAACAAAAAGACAACTTCGATGTGCCTATGCACGAAATCGTAGGTTCTGAAATTTCAAAAATTGACCCAACAAAAAAAGGTCAAAAACTTTGGGATCTCTACAACGGCCTACGTAAGTCAATTGTAGAAACTGCTGGTACTTACAAAGAAGGTGAGAAAAACTCTTGGAAAGTTAAAGTCAAAGACATCAATGACTACAAAGACTTTCAAGATCTTTCTAAGCAAATTGAAAAGATGATTAAGGGTAGTGGAAACAAAGTAAATCCAGAAGACATGGAAGCACTTCTTTCTATTTACCAGGAGTTAACTAAGCAAGAATTTGCTGACCACCACGAAGCAAAAAATATTCATTGGTTAGGAAGAACTTTTGACCACGCTCCTTTAGTTGGTGCTTTGGCTTCATTGAGTTCACTTCAAAACGAGATTTTAAGTGCGCGTGCAAAAGCCGTAAACTTGTTGAAATCCAAAGTTACAACTGGTGAGTTCTCATTCAACAAAATTCAACAATTAGTAAGTGGCCCAGGTGTTGCTACCTCGGGTGAAGAAGTTGAGTTGCTTGTAACCATGGCAGCTTATGACTCAGACAAAAACCCTGTGGTTACTGCAAATACGGGCTCTGTTGAAGTGAAGGATGGTATTGGCCGAATCAAATTAAAAGCTGGTGCAACGGACATGACCGTAAATGGTTCAGTTACTATCACAAACAAGTCTGGTGTTCCTTACAAAAGAGACTGGGAATGGAAAGTTGCTGTTGTAAAAGCACAAGGTTCTATTTCTTTACCTGAAATGGCTGTACTCTACAGAGGTTACGACAACAAAGTTGTTCCAGTTGTAGCAGGAGCAGTATCTTCTTCTATCTCTGTTGCAGGTGGTTCATCAAGAGCAGCTTCTTGGAGCGAAGACGGAATGAGCTATAAAGGATACATTGTAACGCCAGGTGCTGGAAACTCTGTATCGATTACCCTCACTGGTAAAGATAAAGATGGTAAATCAAAATCTTACGGTACATTCAAGTATAAAGTTAAATCGTTCCCTAAACCAGAAATCCTTGATCCTACGATCAAAAAGAGTTCCGGAGCCCGTGTAACACTTATTTTGAAGGATAGTCCATTAAAAGCAAACTTCAATGTGCTTGGTGGTGAAATCACAATAGGTAATGAAACTCCTGTTCCATTCTCTGGTGGTGTGATTCCTGCAAGTGCAGTTGCAAAGGCTAAAGCTGGTGCAAAAGTTGCAGCAGTAATTAGATACAATGGTACTGGTGGACCAAACACTATGTTAACTGTCCTTACGGTTAAGCCATAATTAAACTAACGACAATGAAATATATTGCTGTTCTTCTCACGTCTGCATTTGCTTTAACAAGCTACGCTCAAGATCGTCCACAACGAGGTCCTTACAATACTCGTCCGGGCGGAGTAATTGACGGTGTTGCCCTCCAAGATGAGGTGCCAGTACGTTCAAAGGTTGAGTACGAGTACGTTCGTGCTAGCGATGTTGCGTGGCAAAAACGAGTTTTTTCTCGTATTGATGCGCGTGAAATCATGAACCATGATATATTTCTTCCATACGATTGGTTTGATTATTCTGAACTAGAAGGATCTACTTACAAACCGAAGTCAGCTGCTGAAATCGATGACCAAACTTGGTTAAAAGATGACAAGCGTTGGTCACTCTGGACAGTCATTCAAAGACACATCATGTTAGGTGATTTGACTGTGTACCGTGTTAATAGCCCTGATTTTAAAACAGGTGACGAAGATGGTTATTCCTTAAAATATCCAATCTCGCGTACTGGTCAAAATGACTATTTTGAATCAAAATCTTACAAGGACCAAGTAAACTCTGTAATGACATGTCAAGGTAACGGTGAAATCGTGACCATTGCACGTCCTATTTCTGAAGATACCTGGATGGTGGAAAGAACCAAACAAACACTAGATGAATTCCTTGATTCACTAGATGCTAGAAACCCTAGTTCTGATTACGAAGAATTGGGTCGCCGTGACTTCAATGAATTGAAAAGACTTTGGGATCAAACCGAAGTAGGTGCTATGGTAAGAAACGACAGAATTACCATGTATTTGAATTCAAGTAACATTGTTGCTTACAACATCAAAGAAGATTGGTACTTTGACAAAGAGCGTTCTGTCTTGGACAAGCGTATTATCGCCATTGCACCAGTTGCTCGTTATTCTGAAGCTACGCCTCCAGGACCAGGTGAACTTAGCACAAGAGGTGAGTTGTTGTTCTTTAACGAAAAAGGCACGCCGCTAGTTCTCGGAAACGGTGGTTTTCAGACCTACGACAAAAATATAGTAGAATTAGAAATGTTCTGGCTTTACTTCGATGAATTGCGCAATGTACTTGTAAACTACTATGTTTACAACGACAAAAATGATGCACAATGGATGTCTTTCGACGATTTATTCTGGAAGCGCAAGTTTTCATCAACGATCTATAAAGTATCTGACAAATTTGATCGTGAAATCGAAGATTACAAATTTGGTGTAGAAGCACTATATGAGTCTGAGAAAGTAAAAGAAAGCATCCGTAACTGGGAGCACGATCTTTGGAACTACTAAGATGTTCATAAGAATTATTGAAAATGAAAGCCTCGCTGAAAAGCGGGGCTTTTTTCATTTATTTTTGTATTGTGAAATGGATAGGAAATCGGATCAGTTTTATTGACCAAAAAGATAAAACTACAATTGTCATTGACCCTTCAAAAAATGCCTGGATTTCAGCCATCATGGGTGCTTGGTTGGGTATGTGGTATGCCATAGGCGGTACCGTGATTTGGGCCTTGAACGTCATGACTTTAAAAAATCAAGAGCAATTAATTCTTTGGATATTTTTGGTTTTTTGGCTCTATTATGCATGGCGCGTCACCATGAGTTTTCTTTGGAATTTAAGGGGGCAAGAGTATATTAAAATTGATCAAGAGGCTTTTTATTTGAAAAAATCTTTAAAGCACATAGGTAAAACTCATCAATATTTTTTTGAAAACATTAAAAATTTCAAATACGAAATTCCAAAACAGGGTGGTTTCCAGGATGTATGGGAAAGTTCTCCATGGATCAACGGAGGAGAGCGTTTTGAATTTGATTACTTCAATCAAAAAATAAGGTTTGGTCGCAAACTCACAGAGACTGAAGCCAAGTTATTATATCAATTACTCAACAAGAAAATTAAATCCTAATGTACGGTTCAATCAAACAATATTTAGCGGAAGAGCTTGCTCAAATAGAGAACAATGGTTTGCTCAAAAGAGAGCGCATCATCACAACACCACAAGGTGCCAATGTTCATGTAAGTACAGGAGAAGATGTCGTCATTATGTGTGCAAATAATTATCTAGGTCTGTCTTCGCATCCAGATGTTGTGGATGCAGCTAAGCAGGCACTTGATACTCATGGTTACGGAATGTCTTCAGTGCGTTTTATTTGTGGTACTCAAGACATCCATAAAGAGCTAGAGCGCAAGATTGCATCGTTTTATGGAACTGAAGATACCATTTTGTATGCTGCGGCCTTTGATGCCAATGGAGGTGTATTTGAACCTTTATTTAATGAACAAGATGCAATTATTTCAGATGAATTGAATCACGCTTCAATTATTGATGGCGTACGTCTGTGTAAAGCGGCACGTTATCGCTATAAGCACTCAGATATGGCAGATCTTGAAAAGCAACTTCAAGATGCACAGGCTCAGCGTTTTCGCATTATTGTTACGGACGGCGTGTTTTCTATGGATGGCGACTTAGCCAAGATGGATGAAATCTGCGCTTTAGCAGAAAAATATGACGCATTAGTCATGACCGATGAATGTCATTCTGCTGGTTTTATTGGTAAAACAGGCCGAGGAGTACCCGAGCATTTTGGTGTCATGGACAAGGTTGATATTATCACCGGAACGCTGGGTAAAGCTTTAGGCGGAGCAATGGGCGGTTATACAACCGGCAAGAAAGAAATCATTGAAATGTTACGCCAAAGATCAAGACCCTATTTATTTTCGAATTCCTTGGCTCCTGCGATCGTCGGAGCATCTATCAAGGTCTTTGATGTACTTAGCTCTACAACTGAACTGAGAGATCAATTAGAAGCCAATACGGCTTATTTTAAAGAGCGCATCAAAGCTGCAGGTTTTGATATCAAACCCGGAGATTCTCCTATTGTACCAATCATGTTGTACGATGCGGCTCTATCTCAAGAGTTTGCCAATCGTTTGCTCAAAGAAGGTGTTTATGCTATAGGTTTCTTTTATCCAGTCGTTGCTAAGGGGCAAGCCCGAATCCGTACCCAAATTTCAGCTGCTCATTCAAAAGCAGATCTTGATAAAGCGATTGCTGCTTTCATTAAGGTAGGGAAAGAATTAAAAGTAATCAAATAAGCAGCTCTTTTTCTAAGAAACATAAAGTTTTCTTATATTTGTTATATGTCAAATTTGGGAAGGCTTTTTGCATTGTTTTTACTCTGCTTGTTTTTAGCTAAAACAAGTGCTATGGTTGTTTATACATCTGAGCAAAAACATTGCGCTATCCAATTATTAGCTGAAGAATCAGAAGATCAAGAAGAAAATAAAGACACTGATATACAGGATGTTAATGAAGAATATACTTCTGATTCACAGTCTTATAACCTTATCAAATCAATTCCTATAGTAAACTCTCATTTGATAGCAGTTTACAGATTGAATGCCTATCCATCCGAGTATTTAGAGAAGGCCCTTCGGCCACCTTGTTTTTGAAATAACATTTCATACTTAATTTCAAATACTTTCTTTCATGATGACATTTTTTAAAACGATCAAGCAGGATTTACCTGCTGGAATTGTTGTTTTTTTAGTAGCCTTACCACTTTGTTTGGGCATTGGTTTAGCCTCAACTTCTGTGCAGGGCATCAATGGTTTGCCTAATGTATTAAGCGGTATTATTGCGGGTGTTATAGGTGGGGTGGTTGTTGCCTTTTTTTCAAATTCAAAACATGGTGTAAGCGGACCAGCTGCTGGGCTCATTACAATCGTTCTTGGCTCTATAAAATCTTTAGGATCTTTTGAAGCTTTTTTGTTAGCACTAGTTTTATCAGGTCTGATTCAAGTTGTTTTGGGCTTTTTTCGCTTTGGAGTTCTAGCTAATTATGTCCCGATGTCAGTAATCAAAGGAATGTTAGCTGCAATAGGTATAATGCTTATTCTGAAAGAAATTCCGCATTTACTTGGTTATGATAGGGATTTTTTCGGTGACCAATCTTTTTCTCAATTAGACGGGCATAATACATTTTCAGAACTTTTTTATGCCCTCAATGCATTTGAACTTGGCGCGGTTATCATTGGCGGACTTTCCATATTGATTTTAGTTGTCTTTGATACAAAGCGGATTAGAAAACAACAATGGTCTACCTATGTTCCAGGGGCTTTAGTTGTTGTTCTAGTTGGTATACTTATGAATTCAGTGTTGCTGAATAACATTCAAGTAACTGGAAAACATATGGTTCAATTACCCGTAATTCATTCTATCTCAGAATTGTCTTCTTTTTTCAATGCTCCTGATTATAATCTGATAGCAGCACCAAAAATTTGGATGGTAGCCTTAACGATAGCCATTGTGGGTAGCTTAGAAACTTTACTGAGTGTTGAAGCAACTGATAAGTTGGATCCTGCTAAGCAGAAAACTGACCCAAACCGTGAGCTCAAAGCACAAGGCATTGGGAATATAGTAAGTGGCCTAATAGGTGGCTTACCCGTTACGCAGGTTATTGTTAGAAGCTCGGCTAATATTGCTGCAGGCGGTCAATCAAAGATTGCCGCTATTTTTCATGGCTTACTCTTGGCGGCAGCAGTGGTTTTTTTGGGCCCAATCTTGAATTTAATCCCTTTGGCGGCCTTGGCAGCAATACTTATTTTGGTAGGATATAAACTGGCAAAGTGGTCGTTATTTGTTGAGATGTATCAAAAGGGTCTGGATCAATTTATACCTTTTATTGCTACAATTCTTGGTGTTCTATTCACAGATTTACTGAAGGGAATTGCTATAGGAATAGTAATTGCCGTTTTTTATGTACTGAAAAGAAATTATAACAAACATTGAATTAGCAGGACAGCACGAAATCCAATTCATTAATTTATAATGGAAGCATTTTACAAACAATTACTCGATAATAATAAAAAATGGGTCGCTAGTAAATTAGAGAAAGACCCTGAGTATTTTACCAAGCTTTCTGCTGGTCAGAAACCTCCTGTTTTATGGATTGGTTGTGCGGATAGTAGGGTGCCTGCAAATGAAATCATCGGAGCAGAGCCAGGTGAGGTATTCGTGCACAGAAATATTGCTAATATGGTTGTGCATTCTGATATGAATATGTTATCTGTGCTCGATTACGCAGTCAATGTTCTGCAGGTTAAACATATCATTGTTTGTGGCCATTACGGTTGTGGTGGTGTGCAAACAGCGATGACCAACAAACATGTTGGTCTTATCGATAACTGGATTCGACACATTAAAGATGTCTATCGATTTCATCAAGAAGAACTCGATGCCATAACAGATGAGTTACAGCGCTTTAATCGTTTTGTTGAACTCAACGTTTTTGAACAAGTGCTTGACCTCGGTAAAACATCAATTGTGCAATCAGCATGGGAACGCGGGCAGCAAGTACACGTGCATGGTTGGGTTTATGACATCCATGACGGCATGATCAAAGATTTGGACGTGACGCTTAAAGACAATGACACACTCTGCGACGTCTATAAACTGGATTTGTAGTGGTCTCGCCAGGAATCGAACCTGGATCAAACGTTTAGGAAACGCTTATTCTATCCGTTGAACTACGAAACCAAGTTTTCTATTTCTTGCCAAAGTTGAACTGCGGCATGATCCCAATCAAAGGCTTTGACACGTTCAAGGCCTTTTTGCTTGAGTACGGTTTGCAAAGCTACGTCATTTTTTAGTTGCTGCATGCCTTGTGCAATATCATTGGTGTTATGAGGGTCAACATATAAAGCAGCATCGGCAGCAATTTCGGGTAGGCAACTTTGATTACCCGCTAAGATAGGCGTTTCAGTGGCCATGGCTTCAGCAAGCGGCATTCCGAATCCTTCAAAATAAGGGATATAAACAAAGGCAGTTGCACACGCCATAATTTGCGCCAATTTATCCGTTTCAATATGCCCTAAAAAATGGATGCGATTTTTATACTGATTCTTTATTTGAAATTTTTGTGCTTCCCACATTGCCGAACCGACTATTACCAATTCTGTAGCAGTATCGTTATTTGCAAAAACCTGAAATGCAGCTAAAAGCCGTTTAATATTTTTACGAGGATGCAAAGAACCTACAAACAAAAAATAATTTTCTGGTAGTTTCAATTGAGCGTTTTTCTCAATTTTTTCCGAGTTGTTCAGTACTTGATAGGCAGGATTCACGCCATTATAAATCACTGCTATTTTTGTGTCTTCAATTTTATAACAAGTCTTGATATCTTCTTTGGTTGTTTGAGAAACCGTCACAATTTTTGTGGCCTGACGCGCAAATTTTGGAAAAAAGTAACGATAGTATTTAGAAACAACCCAAGGTAGGTCTTTTGGGAAATGCTCAAAGTTCAAATCGTGCACGCTTGCTAAAGTTGGTATTTTCAGGCCTAATGGTAACATGCCGTCGGGTGACCAAAATAAGTCGACCTGATCTTTTTTCAAGTACCTTTTTAGAGAAAATTGAAACCACCAAATGTAAAGCAGTGGATGTCTGGTTGGTGGAAATACACTTCGACAAACTGTATTGCTCGGAAAAGAAAATTGCTCGGAAACAGGTCTGTCAAAATAAAGATAAAAAGTGTGCTCCGGATGATTTTTGCAAATACGCGTTACCAATTCAAGCGTATAATTTCCAAAACCTTCCATTTTGGAACCCAAAAGCGACCTTGTATTGATTCCGATGCGCATCCTTAAAATTGTAGTATGTAGTTGGTGCGTTTTTCCTGACCAATTGTTGTTGTAGGGCCATGACCGCAATACACAAGCGTTTGATCTGGAAACTTAAACAGTACATTTTGGATGCTGTTTTTTAATATTTCAAGGTCTCCTCCAGGAAGATCAACACGTCCAAAACTCCCTTTGAATAAGACATCACCGTTAATTACAAAACCTTCTTCATGGTAAAAAACTACGTGCCCAGGTGCGTGCCCAGGGGTGAAATACACTTTGAATTGAAGGGCTCCGAATAGTAAAATTTGTTGATCTTCAAGAAAATCAATGGGTAGGGTAGCCGCTTTATAACCATGAAAGCCATAGACATCGGCATAGCGCTCTACGGCCTCCCAAGTGGCGTGATCCGATGGGTGTAAATAGGCTTTAGATGTAAAGGTTTCAAAACAAAAGTGCGCCCCTAAGATATGATCGATGTGCGCATGGGTAAACAAGATCGCATGTACGGTTAAGCCCGTCGATGAAATAAATGATTGGAGGGCGCTTTCCTCTTCTTTTGCATAACATCCTGGGTCTATGATGACAGCATCGTTGCCGTTATATACAACATAGGTGTTTTCCTGAAAGCCGTTGAAGCAAAAAGCCTGAACTTGAGTAGACATGTTTCAAATTTACTGCAATTATATTTAGCGCAGTAAATTTACGTGTCCGGTAATGACCTCTTTGTTGTTTTTGAAGTCGGTGTATTTGATTTTCCAGGTATATGTGCCGTCCTGGCAAGGTCTGAAATTATAAGTGCCATCCCAGTATTCTTTGAGGTCATTAAAGGCGTATATGAGTTCTCCCCAACGGTTGTAAATTGAAACCTCGACCTCCAGGTAATTCCCGCCAATCACTCGGAAATACTGATTGAACATATCGCCATCAGGCGTAAAGGTATTTGGAACATAAAAGAAAGGATCAAAATAAATATTGACTTGACTTTCAGCGGTGCAACCATTTTGATCAGTAAAATAAACAGAATAAAGAGCGTTTTGAGAAGGGCTTACTTGCGTAGAAAGGCAATTGACACAGCTCACTTCATCATCTGGAGCCCAAAGCACTGAGCCTGGCCCAGAGGTAAGGGCATTGAGTTGAATGATATCACCTTGAACGGCATAAACATCGGCTCCAGCATTTACATATGCTGCTGCAAAAACATTGACTTGTACGTTTGCGCTGTCTTGACACCCTTGTGCGTCGGTCCCGACTACCAAGTAAGTGGTATTGGTTGGTGGCACCACGCTTACCATTGCTCCGTTGCTGCTTGAACCCGCTGGCCCCGGATACCATTCATAATATAAGGCTCCACTTGCCCAGAGCCCAGCTGCTTGCCCAGGGCAAACTGTGGTATCAGAACCAGCCCAAATTTGAGCCGTCAAGATGCTCACCCAAACAGAATCGGTTTCGGTACCGCAACTGTTTGTGACGTCCACAAAATAATACTGCGGACTCAATGGATTGATTTGAACAGTAGCTGTGTTGCCCCCGAGTAAATTGTTATTCGGATACCAGAAATAACTCGTTCCGCCGCTTGCCGACAAAGGCATGGCAGTGCCGTAACAGAGTGAAACGCTATCTATAAGTTGTGGAACAGGTGGATTATTAAAAACTAAAATTGTAATAGAATCTTGGGCGGTACAACCATTACTTGAGGTAGCAGTGGCTGTGTAGGTAATATCATTTTGAGGTGTAGAGATGACGTTGGCACCGCTGGTTGTATTTAAGAAATTACCCGGTGACCAAGAAATGTTTCCGTTGGTGGTCGCAGTAATCTGAACGGTTTCGCCAATACAAATAGTGGTATCATTAGGCAAGGAAATGGTAGGAGCTGAAACTTCAAGGGTGAGTTGTAAGGTATCTGAACCACAGGAGTCAGCAATGATGACCGTGAAAGTTGTCGTGCTAAATATTGTGGCGGTTGGTTCGGCAATATTTGGGTTGTCAAGCACATTGGCAGGGCTCCAAGAATAGGTAGAACCTCCGAAAGCTTCAAGTTGGTAGCTATCACCTGGGCAAATACTCGCAGTTGGTTGGATGGTGCCAGCCGTGAAAGCACCAATATTGACTGTCACTGTAACAGAATCTGGGGTAAAACAGCCTGTAGAATCAAATGCAACCAATAAAACATCATAAACGCCCGGTGTCGTGTATGCGTGTATTGGCTCAAAGGCATTTGAGGTAGTGCCATCACCAAAGTCCCAGAAAAATGAATTGGCATTTTGTGAGTTGTTGTCAAAAAAGACACTCTGAGGAATACAAATTAATGGGGCTGGTTGTGCTGCGATGGCTTCAATAGTACTTAGTTCAAACTTAAAGCAGGCTAAGTTACAATTAGAACTCTGATTAGTTGTAGACCAAACTCCTGGTGTGCTTGTGAAACCAAAGTCATTGCCGCCACAAGCACCGCAAACGGCGTGATAAATTCTACCTTGGTTGTCAAAGCGGCTTGTACCGCCATCTACATGGTTAGAGCTGCTGTTTAGCCCTCCCATAAAAGTCGCGTACTTGAGTGCAGACGCGTCTTGATCTAGAACCGCAATATAAAAGTTAGAGCCGTTGGTATTGAGCTGAAAAGCATCTAGTGTTACTGGGAAATTGGTCGTTGTTGAAAATGAAGCTTGTCCGTATAGTTGATTCAATTGCCCTCCCCAACCCGCTAAGTAAATATCATAGCAATCAGAAATCAAGAAAGCAGTAGGAGAGAGTTCAACATTACCTGTGCCTGCGCCGATCATGGTTGTCCAAGAAATGGTACTGAGGTCTGTGCTGTATTTTCTGATAAACTGTCCAGAGTTAGCGTTGCCATAACAACCTGGGGAGATAGCCCAGGCAGACTGAGATTGCCCGTAGACATAAACGGCATTATTTACGTCTGTACGAACAAAATAGGTTTGGTCGTATTCGGCTTGCCCCATGTAGGTTCCAGATTGCAGTGCACCACTTGCTGAATTGATGCGAATCGTGTAGCCATCAGAACTTCCTCCATTAAATGATAAGTCATTACCACCTGTAATAGCTAATGAAGTTGAGGTTGTTCCGCCGGCAACATAAACGCTTCCGTTGTTCCCGGTGGTAATTGAATTGCCTGATTCGATTCCACTGCCGCCAAAATAAGAGCTCCAGATTAGTTGAGAAAGCCCTGGATTTAATTTAAAAACGACCGCGTCTTGACTTCCATTGAGTGTATTTTGAAAGGCATTTTGAGTAGGGAAATTGGTGGAAGTAGTGGTACTTGAAACATAGACATTTTGGTTGGCATCCAATACAATTTCGCCCCTAAACTGATCTCCGTAGTTGTAGGATAAACTAGCTGCATTTAAACCATCGGTACTACTACCACCCACAAAAGTAGAGGCAAGAAGAGCAGTTCCTGCTGCATTGAAGCGCGCAATATAGATATCAGAACCATTGAATTCAAGAGAATTTTGCAATTGGTAGGGTCCGCCATTGAAACTGTTATCATAAGATTGACCCGCCATTGGAAAGTTGGTAGAGGAGGTCACACCATAAATAAAAAGTTCGCCGTTTGGCGCACATACAAGGCTGTGCGGCGTTTCATTTCCAGAGCCACCTAAATAAGTAGAGTAAAGCAAAGCCGTACCTGTTCCATTGAATTTCGTAATTGATACATCCATCGGGAAGATACCTGTTCCGTTATTGTAGCTGGCATCGAAGGCACCAACCGTTGTCGGATAACCCGAACCAAAGACAATTCCGCCTCCAAATAGATTGCCATTGACATCAGGTGTAGCCGTAAATCCCCAGTTGTCTACGGGTGAACCCGTAAACGTTGAAAAGGTCAGGCTCGGGTCAATGTAAAGTGTCAGGTTAGGGTCATAGCTTTCTGAAAGCACAAAATCAACTTGCCCATTTTGAAAAACCCAAGAAATCGGCACTTCAATCTTCTCACCATTTGAATCGATATTCCAGGCTATTGGTTTACTGTAGATTATTTCCCCAAAACGGTGTTTGAGTAACAATTGACCTTCAGGATTGACAGAAACCGCTTCAGCTCCTTGAATCTGAAAAGTAAATTGTTGAATGTCGCCATGAGGCACTAATTCTAGATGAAAAGCAAGTTGCTCATTTTCGGTGGTGTAAATGAGTTTGCCGTCTTGAAAATAGTTAGGCGCAATTATTGTCGAGGACCCTCGTACTATAGACTTCCATTTAGAGGCGTCTGAACCAATGAAATAGTTGTGGTAATGTGCACTGGAATCTTGGACTTCAAAATTGGCGTTTTGAGCGTTGACGAAAACGTGTTTGATGCAGTGGTATTGCCCTTGTTCTGAATGTACTTCTTGCTTTTCGTCTTGATCCTTGTGCTCGTGTGCATGAGTTGTGGCATTTGACAGAAAAAAGGTCATACCTTCTTGCTCGAGATAAACTCGACCACCTGAAAGCGGCAGATTATATAAAATACGTGCATCCCATTGCCCCTTATTTGGATACATCCAGACCTTTTGCGCAAAGGTGCAATGCATCCAACTAAAAAGAAGGATTAAACGTACTATTATCTTCATGGTGTAAGTAAAATTAACACATTCATTACCAAACTCAAAACTATAAACTATTCAAAGCCTATATGGTTGCCAAAACAGTATAAAATTATTGTCGCGCATCTCAAAATACCTTTTATTTGTATTTCTTTTCTTTCCTTATGTATATGATGAATAAACTTTTTCTCGTAGTTAGCTTTCTGTTACTTAACGCAGTAGCTTGGTCTCAAGGGTATTTGCGCTTACAAATTCCTGTAAATAATGGCGAATTAAAAATCCTAGCAGATCAAGGTGTAGCAGTAGATCACGGTATTTTCAAAGAAGAAAAATATTTCATTTCTGACTTTTCTTATGCAGAAAAAGCCATCATGGACCAGAATGGTATTGCTTATGAAATATTAATTGCTGACATCGTGCAGTATTATGAAGACCTCCTTAATCAGCCTGAAAAACCTACAGAAGCTGAAACTGAGAAAAACACGAGTTGTTCAAACACAAATAATGCCAATCCGTGGGTAAATCCTGCAACGCCAACTCATTTTAACCTTGGCACTATGGGCGGCTACCTCAAATACGAAGAATTGCTTGCTGAGCTTGATGAAATGGCCACATTGTATCCTAATTTAATTACAGTTAAAGCACCCATTTCTAACTTTTTAACTTTTGAGAATCGCCCAATTTACCATGTAAAAATTTCTGATAATCCGGGCCAAGATGAAGCAGGTGAACCTAAGGTTTTGTACACAGCCATACATCATGCCAGAGAGCCCATGAGTCTAATGGAAACTGTATTTTTCATGTGGTATCTCCTCGATAACTATCAGGTGAATCCTGAAATTCAATATATAGTTAATCATACGCAACTTTATTTTGTGCCTTGCCTCAACCCTGATGGCTATGTTTACAACCAAACCACCAATCCAAATGGCGGCGGGATGTGGCGTAAAAACCGCAGGCTGAATTCGGGTGGTTCTTATGGCGTTGACCTCAACAGAAACTATTCCTACGGTTGGGGAACAACCGGTACAAGTTTCAACCAAAGTAATGATACCTACTGTGGTACCGCACCTTTTTCTGAGCCTGAGACACAAGCCATGCGCTGGTTGGTTCAGAACAATCATTTTATTACTGCATTCAATGCGCATACTTATGCTGAAGATATTCTTTTCCCAATCGGGACCACCAATGCTGAATTTGCAGATCATCACGATTATTTTCAGACCTGTACCAATCATATGGTAGAGTACAACGGTTACAGCGCAATAAAGAGCTCTGGTTTGTATCCTGCTTCTGGAGACTCAGATGACTACATGTACAAACTCGATATTGGCGTTGGGCAAAAAGACACCATGTTTGTGCATACTCCTGAGGTGGGTACAGCCTTTTGGCAGCCACAATCTCAAATTATCCCGACTTGCAAGGAAATGTTCTTTCCTAATTTAATTTTGGCACATTTGGCAGGTCGTTATACTTTAGTTAAAGATACTGATCCACAAGGCGTAGCAAGTTTGAACGGTAGTTTTACACATGAAGCTACCAGACTCGGAAGAGCAGCAGGCCCTGTAACGGTTAGCTTACTTCCTTTGCAAAATATTGCCAGCGTTGGTGCACCAATAGTTCATGACTTAGCTATTCAACAAACTGCTACGGCGAGTATAAGCTTTACGCTCAACGCAAGCATTCAGTTTGGAGATACCATCAAATATATTTTACAGACAGACAACGGCTTTTGGCAAAGGAAGGATACCATTGTTAAAATTTTTGGCGCTTTGAATTTGTTAACGATTGAAGATGCCACTGATCCGAGCCAATGGACGGGTAATTGGGGTACCACCTCAAACACCTTTGTGTCAGCTAGTAAATCATTTACAGATACACCTTCCGGGAATTACTCGAATAATGCTAATACGACCTACACCTATACGCCAACAATTGATCTTTCAAATAAAAGTGCAGCAAAAATTACATTTTGGTGTAAATGGAATATCGAGGCAGGCTATGATTTTACGCAATTCCAAGTGTCTACAGATAATGGTCAGACTTGGATGGCTCAGTGCGGTAATTACACTGTTTTAGGCACCTCAGGAAATGGTAGTGTTCAGCCTGCTAACAAACCACTTTGGGATGGCGTTCAGTCAACCTGGGTACTTGAAGAAATCAATTTGTCCGAGTACTTGGGTCAGCAGATCAAAGTACGCTTTCAATTAAGATCTGACGGTGGCACGCGAGCTGATGGTTTCTATTTTGACGATTTCAGTATCTATGCTAATGAAATTGATGATACTGGACTTGAAGCTCTTGGGAATAGTCATTTGTTGGTCTCTCCAAATCCAAGTCAACAACAATTTCAAATTCAAGGTTTACAACAGAATGCGCCGTATCAAATCATCCATTCGAGCGGTAAAATTGTTCAAACTGGCAAGGTAGCTCAAGAAAATCAACTATTCGAGTTGGATGAAGCTGCGGGCATCTATTATTTTCAGACTGTTTTAAATGAGCAGCCGGTTCGCGTTAAAATCATGCTACTTGACTAAAGCGCAATAAAAGCCGCGATCTTGTCCATATAGTTTTGATATCCCGCAACAAAGGGCGTGGTTTCGTGTTCTCCATCTGGAACTAAATATGACTCCTTGTATCCTTGTGTTTTGTTGTCAAAAACCGGTTGCCCATGACTTTTGACTGTTAAAAAGGAATCGGCTTCGCCATGAATCCAGAGTAACGGAATGCTGATTTTTTTAACTTCAGTGGCATTGTCAATTTTTAAATCTACTAAGAAAGAGCCAGGCATCGAGAGCAGCGCCGCATCCTGAATCATCACCTCTGCGGAGGCAAAGGGTGCTTCCAAAATGAGTTTACTTGGTTCGAGTGCATATTCAGTTGGGTGAGCAGCAACCTCACATGCAGCGGCAGAACCTAAAGAAAAGCCAAAAATGACAAAGCGTTCTTTCTGCAAGCCTTGTTCCTTGAGCCATTGAATAGCTGCAGCAGTTGTTCTGTACATGTTTTCTTCTGAGGCCTTGCCCTCAGAGCGTCCAAAACTTGGGTAATCAAACATGAGTACGCCATAACGACCTAAGCCGCCTGTGTTGGCATAGAGTTTTTGTCTTGGCCAATAAAAATCCATGTGGTCTTTGTTGCCATGACAATATAAAATAACGGTGTCAGTTGTAATGTTGTTGAGGTCACCGACGTAAATAGCACTCATTTTTGCTGCGCCTTCTTCGAGTTCGACATCGAGTTGAAACTGATGGATCATCGACTCAGGCACAGAAAACTGACCTCCAAGATCGAGTGTCAACTCTCCGGTATAAGCATCAAGTTGATAAGTTTCAAGTTGGCTCGGGTTAAATAAAAAGCTGTCTAGTCTCTTGCGACATGAGAAAAGACAAAGCGAAATGATAAATAGTAGTAGCAGTTTTTTCATGTTACAAACGATAAGTAATACCAAAGTAAAGGCCCATTGCTCCGCGGTTTTGAAGTATACTCGGATAAGGAACCACAATATTTTCATTAGAATAAGTTGGAGCCAAAATTTTCATTTCTGCCTGATATGACAATTTAGGTCTGATCCATTGATGTCCGATTTGAAAGTTAGGAATCCAGAGTTGTTCATTGGGCCTTCCCTGAGATTCAACGCGATAGAAATCAAACCAATTGCTCATGCCAGCATAGAAAAAGTTATAGTTTTTAGGCTGCTCCTCACAAAAGCGATCTAATTTCACAGGTTTCCACTCTTTTCCATATTTGAAATAGTAGTTTGCATCAAGTTGCGGCCAAATTCGGTTGGCACCCGTGTAGAAATCTAATAGAAAATTAACGTTGACTTGCCCTGAAACACCCATGCGGTCATTTTTCCAGATGCGTTGGGAAGCACCCACTTCAAATTGTCCAACACCGAAAGCCAAAGAGGTCGTTTGTAGTGCACCCATGAGGGTTGTTGTGTGGGTGATTCCTCTGCCGTAACCAATAGAAGTAAAAGGGATTGGAATTGCGCCAATTCCAGGAACTTTTGCCACCGGCCCACCAAAATGACCAGTAAGCACTTGTTCGCCTTTTTCTAAGGGTTCGACGAACCTAGCAGGAGCACATGCGCTTAAATACAATGCCGCAAGTGCGTAAAAAATCCATTTTTGCATAGACCAAATATAAAAAGATTAACCATCCAAATTGCTTACCTTTGTCTTATGTCAGGATCGAGTTATGGTCAAATTTTCAAGCTCACCACTTTTGGAGAGTCACATGGTGTTGCCATTGGCGGCATTATTGAAGGTTTTCCGGCTAATTTCGAGCTCGATCTAGCAGCCATTCAATTGGCTTTAGCGAAAAGACGCCCAGGGCAGTCGAGTATGGTTTCGCCAAGGCAAGAGTCCGATCAAGTTGAGTTTTTGTCGGGTCTTTTTGAAGGAAAAACAACCGGAAGTCCTTTGGCATTCATGATCAAAAATCAAGATCAGCACTCCAAAGATTACGCAGCTCTCAAAGATGCTTTCAGGCCATCTCATGCCGACTTCACGTATCAACAAAAATACGGCATCCGTGACCACCGTGGTGGCGGTCGCAGCAGTGCCCGTGAAACCGCTTGCCGTGTTGTAGCTGGTGCCATTGCCGCTCAAGCGCTACAACAGTTAGGTGTTCAGGCCTCAACCTACGTTGATCAAATTGGCCCTGTGCAACTGCAAAGCCCATCTTGGTATGACACCACTCAAATTGAAGCATCTGTTTTGCGCTGTCCTGAGCCAGCGGTTTCAGAACAAATGGAAGCTTATCTCAAAGAAATCCATGCTGAAGGGGACACAACAGGCGGAGCTATTCGCTGTATGCTCAAGGGCGTTCCGGCGGGCTGGGGTGAGCCCGTTTTTGATAAATTACATGCTGAATTAGGTAAATCCATGCTTTCGATCAATGCGGTCAAAGGTTTTGAAATTGGAAGTGGATTTTCAGCCATTTCTATGAAAGGATCCGAACACAACGATCAATTTTTAGCGAATGGTCAAACCCATACCAACTACTCTGGCGGCATCCAAGGAGGCATCTCTAATGGCATGCCCATCAGTTTTAGAGTGGCATTCAAACCTGTGGCATCCATTCGTCAGGCGCAAGCACTGCTCAATGCTGAAGGCAATTTGCAAACTCAAGTGATTGAGGGTCGTCATGACGCTTGTGTGGTGCCCAGAGCAGTACCAATTGTAGAAGCAATGGCCCAAATCGTATTATTCGATTTTTATTTAAGACAACAAAGAAATACCCTTTTTAATAAGTAATTATGTTACAACGCATTCAAACACTGTATTTTATTTTAGTCATGATTTTGCTTTCTACTTTGCTTTCAGGAGTAGAAATATTTGGATTTACGACGTCAAAAAACTACTTATCGTATTCGGTTTACGGCATTCAAAGCTTTAAATCTGAGGCGAATGCACCGCTTGGCAAAGCGGAACATTTGGAAGGATCCATTTTGTTTTACTTTATCATCGCATTTGTGCTTTTTGTCTATTTTGTCATGATGTCCTATAAAAATCTCAAGAAGCAATTCAGATTAGCGAGAATTGTTGCCTTGATTTATTTAGTTGGCTTAGTAGCGCTTTTATTAGCTGGTAGTTTGGGCCTTCTTGTGAAAGGCGCTGTGGCTATTCAACTCGGTTTAGGCTATTACATCTGTGTAGTTGGCTTGCCATTTTCTTACTTCGCTTTCAAAGGCATCAAAAAAGACAAAGACTTGCTAGAGTCTCTAGATCGTCTCCGTTAATCTTATGAATTTTCTTTCAGTCGAACAGCTCACCAAATCATATGGTGAAAGACTTTTATTTTCAGAACTAACCTTTGGCATAGAACAAGGTCAAAAAGCAGCCATTGTTGCAAAAAATGGCTCTGGTAAAACAACGCTTTTGCGCTGCTTGTTGGGTAAAGAACCCGCAGATTCGGGCAGCATTACTTTTCGAAAAGAACTGCGCATTGCTTTTATGGAGCAAACCGAAGACCTCGATCCTGAACTCAGTGTTTTAGATGCGGTTTTAGCCCATGATTTACCCGAGATTCAGTTGGTGAAGTCTTACAACGACGCCTTGGCGGCCAACGACGAAGAAAAGTTAGGCGTTTTATACCAAGCACTCACTGAACACCAAGCCTGGGACCTCGAAGTCAAAGTACAGCAAATCTTGTCCGTACTGAAGCTCAAAGACCTCAAACAAAAAGTTGGCGCACTTTCAGGAGGGCAAAAGAAAAGAGTTGCGCTAGCCAAAGTGTTGTTGGCCGAGGCCGAATTTTTAATCCTAGATGAACCTACGAACCACCTTGATCTAGACATGATCGAGTGGCTTGAAAATTACTTATCTGCTTCTCAACTTACCATTCTGATGGTGACCCACGACCGCTACTTTTTAGAGGTCGTTTGTGACACTATTTTTGAGTTAGCAGATCAAACAATTTATCGCTACAAAGGCAACTTTTCTTATTATCTCGAGAAAAAAGCTGAGCGCGAAGATCAGTTACAGGCAACTATTGAAAAAGCGAAAAACACTTTTCGCAAAGAACTGGACTGGATCAGGCGTCAACCCAAAGCAAGGGGAACCAAACAAAAGGCTCGCATAGATGCTTTTTCTGATTTAAAGAAAGTAGCGACACAAAGACTCGATGAAGATGAGCTTGAATTGCCCATCAAAATGGAAAGGCTCGGCACTAAAATTGTCGAGTTTCATAAGGTCTCAAAATCTTTTGATGAACTCGTTATCCTAGATGACTTCAGTTATCATTTCCAAAGGCAAGAGCGCTTAGGTATCGTTGGTAACAACGGCACGGGCAAAACCAGTTTTCTCAAACTCCTAACAGGTGGCATAGAACCCGATAAAGGCAAGATTGTCATTGGTGAAACTGTTGTTTTTGGCTATTATTCTCAGGACCTGATTGAAGTCGATCCGGACATGAAAGTGATAGATGTTGTTCGGGAAGTAGCAGAATTCATACCATTAGAAAAAGGCAGACAGCTGAGCGCTGCACAATTGCTCGAACGATTCTTGTTTCCAAGAGATATGCATTACCATTTTGTACACAAACTGAGTGGTGGTGAAAAACGCAGGTTAAAGTTATTGCGTGTCTTGATGCTGAATCCGAACTTTTTGATCCTCGATGAGCCCACCAATGACCTCGATATCTTTGCGATGTCTGTTTTGGAGGACTACCTCAGACAGTTTCAGGGCAGCCTTATCGTGGTTTCCCATGACCGCTATTTCATGGATAAAATGGTAGATCACTTGTTCGTTTTTCAAGGCAAAGGCAAAATCAAAGACCTTGTTGGGAATTATCATGTTTACAGAAATAGCCTACAAGAAGCGCAACGACAGCAGAAGCAAGAAGCTAAGCCCACAGAAGCTGCGCCTAGCCCACAGGTTGCGGAAAAGCAACGTAAAATGTCCTTTAAGGAGAAGCAGGAATTCGAGCAAATTGAAAAGCAACTGCCTCAACTAGAACAGGAGAAGGAAGCCCTCACCGCAGACCTTTCTAGCGGAACCTTGTCCAATGAAGAACTTCAACAAAAAGGCGAGCACTTGGGCAAACTTGTGGATCAGATTGACGAACTCACGATGCGTTGGCTCGAGCTCTCTGAATTAGCTTAAGATATTTTGCTCTTTGCCAAATTGACGGTAAGATAACATGACCGCTAGGCCGGCAATCAATAACATAACACTGAATACACTTAAGAAATAACCGATGCTTAAGGTTCCGGCAATAAGTTCTTTTGTTGCTAAAACCACATTGATAACAGGAATAAAGGCTGTATTTAAATTCAACTCAATTCCAGGGAAAAAGCCAATCATTGCTGGCAAGACCATAAGAATGTTTAAGGGAGTGATAATGCTTTGTGCCTCCTTGAAGCTTTTTGCATAAATAGCAATCGGGATCATCACCCCTGCAAAGAATACAACCAAAGGAAGTAGTAAAGCCAACATGGAAAGTATAAATGGCAAACTCAATATTCCGTGAATGACCTCTAAAATTTCTTTATTGGCGCCAAGATCTAGGAATTCGATGGAGATAAACAAACCCAATAAGGAGCAGCTAGCAGCTAACATTCCTGAAAGTACAACAACCATCATTTTACCTAACAAAATTTTCCAACGAGACACCGGTGTGGTGAGTAGTGTTTCAATTGTACCCCTCTCTTTTTCACCGGTAAAAAGATCAATAGCTGGATACATACACCCAATAAAACCGAAGGCGATAAAGATATATGGCAAAAAGCCCCCAGCCATTTTTCCAATCATTTTTTCATTGGAGGCGCAGTTATTATAATTGGCTTTAACCGGCTCAATTTCCTGAATCCGAATACCTAATTCTTTGAGTCTTTTTTGTTGTTCTATTGATTCAATCGCCGCATTAAACGCTTCGGCTCGTTCTGGCCTTCCAATCTCGGTGGCATCAAATTGCCAGTCAAGGATCAGTGTTTTTTGATCAGCGGAATAATGATGGTACAGACCAAGGTCTATGCTTTGAGCCTTTACGTCTTTGTCTAGTTTCAAAGAATCAGAATAAATTACAACTGTTTTTTTACCGAGGCTTTCGGGTAAGAGCTGCAGTTGTTGTTTGAGTTGTTGGCTATTGGTTCCGAATACACCAACTTTTAGTTCTTTTTGTTGTTCATCCTCCTCAAATGATTTTGAAATCTCTACAAATACGTTGAGCGTAATCGGGAAGACCAAAATCGGTATCACGAGCATGGTCATGAGCGTTCTGCGGTCGCGGAGTGTGTCGAGTAGTTCTTTGCGGAAAATGCGAAAAATCATTGTGCTGAGTTTTGAGTTTGAACAATACGAATGAACTCTTCGGTTAAGTTTTTTGTTTGCATTTGCGCCTTGAATTCTTCCATCGTGCCTTGGTATTTAAGTTCGCCTTTATGAATGATAGCGAGGTCATCACAGAGGAGGTCAACCTCACTCATGATATGACTTGAGAAAATCACGGTTTTTCCTTGATCTTTACAAGAACGGATGAGTTTGATGATATTCTCTGCAGTAATGACATCGAGGCCGCTGGTTGGCTCATCAAAAATAACTACCTCTGGATCATGAATCATGGTGCGGCATATTGAGACCTTCTGCTTCATACCTGTACTCAATTTCCCGATTCTTTGGTGTAAGAAGTCTTTCATGTTGAGCAGCTCAAATAATGCCGCTTTGCGCTTTTCACGGGTATTTGGTTCAACATTGTAGAGATCAGCATAGTAGTCTATGAGTTCAATTGGGGTAAGTCTTGCGTACAAACCGGTGGAGCCGGTTAAAAAACCAATGTATTTGCGTGCTTCTTCAGGATGTGCAAGCGCGTCAATCCCTTGAATTTGAATTTGGCCACTACTTGGCTTGACCAAAGTAGCAAGCATGCGTAAAGTAGTAGTTTTTCCTGCACCGTTAGGCCCAAGTAAAGAAAACACCCTGCCTGGTTGACATTCAAATGAGATATCTTTGACAGCGTTAGCTGTTTTTGCTTGCGTTTGCAATTCTTTGCGTTGCTGCTTCGTTAATTCGAAGGTTTTGGAAAGGTGTTGTACAGAAATCATAGGCTAAATGAAGACGGTTTGTAAGTCAAGTAGTTACAGGAAGGCAGGCTTAAAATTTAAGAGCGCGCTCATTGGGCGCAATGGCTTTGTTTTTATTGGCAAGCTGTCCGCAAGCTGCATCAATATCTTTACCTCGGCTTCGGCGCACATTGACAATCAGGTTGAGAGACTCTAAGAACTGGGCAAAGGCCTCTACTTTTCTGGCATCGGCTTGTTGGTATTTACCATCATCGATCGGGTTGTACTCAATGATGTTGATTTTGCAAGGCACACACTTTGCGAATTGAGCTAGCTCGCGAGCATCGCTGAGGTCGTCATTGAAATCTTTGAAGATGATGTATTCAAAAGTGACACGAGAGCCGGTTTTTTCATGGAAATATTGCAAGGCCTCGGCTAAACTCTCGAGGTTGTTGCTTTCATTGATCTCCATGATTTCGTTACGTTTGATATCATTAGCAGCGTGCAACGAAAGTGCTAAATTGAATTTGACTTCGTCATCACCCAATTTTTTGATCATTTTGGAGATGCCAGCCGTTGAAACAGTGATGCGCTTCGGAGAAATTCCAAGCCCATCTGGGCTGCAAAGGCGGTCAATAGAACGCAATACGTTTTTGTAGTTGAGCAGTGGTTCACCCATGCCCATATAGACGATGTTGCTGAGGTTCTGTTGGTAATGGGTCTGTGCTTGTTGTTGGAGATAAACTACTTGATCGACAATTTCACCGGCGCTGAGGTTCCGCATGAGTTTGAGCCGCCCAGTTGCACAAAATTGACAAGATAAACTACAGCCAACCTGTGAAGAAATACAGGCAGTCATGCGCGAACTTGTCGGGATGAGTACGCCCTCAATTACTTTTCCTTCCTCAATGCTAAAAGCACTTTTGATGGTGCGGTCTTTACTGATTTGTTGATCTTGAAGCGTGATGTGATCAATGAAGAATTGTTTGGAAAGCATTTCGCGCAGCCCAATACTTAGGCTACTCATTTGGGCAAAGCTGTGTGCATTTTTTTGCCAAAGCCATTCCCAAACTTGTTTGGCTCGAAAAGGCTTTTCGCCAAGTTCGATAAAACATGCTTTCAGTTCTTCTAAAGAAAGGTCGCGGATGTTTTTAAGCTCCGTGGACATTGTTTAGCGATTCAGCATCACTGGCATGACCAACATTAAGATATCTTCATGGGCATTTTCTTGCGTTGCCGGAGTTAATAAACCTGCACGGCTAGGCTCGCTCATGGATAACTTGATTTCGTCGGCATCGATGTTGCTGAGCATTTCTAGTAGGAAACGCGAGTTGAACCCGATTTCGAGGTCATCACCGTCGTAGTTACAAGTGAGTCTTTCGGTGGCTTCATTGGCGAAGTCGATGTCTTCGGCAAATAAAGAAAGCTCAGATCCTGTAAGTTTGAGGCGAATTTGATGCGTGGTTTTGTTAGAGAAAATTGATACACGCTTGATCGAAGATAGAAATTGAGCGCGGTCAATGGTGAGTACATTTGGATTCTCTTTTGGGATAACGGCTTCGTAGTTCGGGTATTTGCCATCGATAAGGCGGCAAACTAAAACGAGGTCATTGAAAGTGAATACGGCGTTTGATTCGTTGTATTCCATCGTGATTTCTTCGTCACCACGAAGATTCGATTTCAAGAGATTGAGTGGCTTTTTTGGTAAAATAAAAGCCGAACTTCCGCTAGCTTCTGCATCGGTTCTTTTGTAACGCACAAGTTTGTGAGCATCTGTAGCCACAAATGTGATTTCGGTTCCGGAAAACTGGCAGAATACACCGCTCATGACAGGGCGAAGGTCGTCGTTGCCGGTAGCGAAAAGAGTTTTGTTAATGGCTTTTGATAAAACAGCTCCAGAAAGTTTGATTGCGCTTTTATTGGCTAATTCAGGAACTTTAGGGAATTCGTCTCCGTTGAAGCCAACCATTCTTGATTTACCGTTGTCGTAGGCGATTTCAATTTGGTAATTGCTGGCGTTGACCTTAAAGGTACAAGGTTGATCTGGTAAATTTTTAAGGACGTCTAGCAATAATTTTGCTGGAATTGCAATTTTGCCATTTTCTTCTGATTGCACCTCGAGTTTGGTCATCATGGTGGTTTCGAGGTCTGAAATAGAGGCAGTCAAGATGCCGTCTTGAATTTCAAATAAGAAATTATCTAAGATAGGCAAGGTGTTGCTTGTGTTTAAGACACCAGAAATACTTTGAAGATGACGTAAAAGTGTGGTACTAGAGGCAATGAAATTCATAGCAAAAAATTTGTTTACAAAGTTAACATTTCAGATGAATTTGACGCTGATTTTAAGCAGACTTATACAAACTTCCTACGTAAATACACCTTCAAAGCTTCTCGGTGCAAGATGACTTCAGCTAATTTTTGATGATATGCTTGTCCAGATTGTAAATCCCAATCAATTTCAGGGACATCAATAAGGTAAAGTAGTTGCTGCAGTTGAATTTGTGGTAAATTTTGAATGGCAGATTCAATTTCAAATAAAAGATTGTTCGCTACAAACTTTACTTCAACCTGAGCGCGGTCAAAATCTTTTTGAAGTTGTAGAAGGGTTTGTTCCCGGAAATCGGGAAGTGAAAGTGCCTCTTGAAGTTGTTGGATATCGAGCAACTCAGTTTGTTTTGTTAGTTTTGTTTCACTAAGTTACGATGAAAAGAGCCTTTGATATTCTTGTTTCGCTAATTGTTTTGCTTCTTTTTTTTCCGCTAGGTCTCATTTTGGCTATTTGGATTAAGTTAGAATCGAAAGGAGGCGTCTTCTACCTACAAGAAAGAGTTGGAAAAAATGGCCATCATTTCAAATTGATCAAATTCAGATCCATGCGCCCTAATGCCGAGCTGAGTGGCCAACTTACTGTAGGCGCCAGAGATCCGAGAATTACGCGGGCCGGATATTTTATCAGAAGGTTTAAACTCGATGAGTTTCCACAGTTTATCAATGTTTTGATCGGGCAAATGAGTATCGTTGGTCCAAGACCTGAAGTGCCTTTTTATGTAGCGCTCTATAATGAGGCTCAGCGAAAAATCTTAGATGTTAAACCCGGAATTACCGATTACGCAAGCATTGAATACTATCATGAAAATGAAATTTTAGCCGCAGCTACTGATCCACAAAAGGCCTATATTGAGCAAATTATGCCGGCAAAAATCAAGCTCAATGAGCGTTATTTGTCTAACCCAAGTTTAGCCCAAGACTTGAAAATCATGTGCTTGACCTTTCTGAAAATTTTGGGGCGTTAGGCTACTTGAAAGCGGCCCAAATACCAAGCTCGGGTAAGGGCGCAACTACACCAATGGTTTCTTTTGAAGTCGGGTGCTGAAAAGCAAGGGTTCGGGCGTGCAAACAAATCGAGCCATCCGGATTCGAGCGCTTATCGCCGTATTTTAAATCTCCTTTAATGACGCAACCTAGGTTAGCCAACTGACAACGAATTTGATGGTGTCTACCTGTTTCTAATTTGATTTCAAGTAAATGATAGCGTTCAGAACTCTTAAGAAATTGGTAATGTAAGATGGCCTTTTTTGCTCCGGGGGTTTCAGCAGACACCACATAGCTTTTATTTTGGCTTTCGTTCTTCTTTAAATATTGCACCAGTGTACCACTTTTTTGTGCAGGTTTTTGGCTCACAATAGCCCAGTAAACCTTATTGGTCTCTTTGTCGCGAAATTGCGTATTGAGTCTTTCGAGGGCCTTGCTGGTTCTGGCAAAAACCAAAGCGCCACTAGTTGGACGATCAAGGCGGTGAACCACTCCTAAAAAAACGTTGCCAGGCTTTTCATACTTTTCTTTGAGATAGGCTTTGATCAAATCAGGAAGTGTTGCATCGCCTGTTTTGTCACCTTGGGTCAGTTCAGAAGGCAGTTTATTGACAACAATGACATGGTTGTCTTCAAATAAAATGCGGTCTGAATTCATCATGAATCGAGAAGTGCTGCTTTTTGTTTCTTTTCCATTTGGCGATTTCTTAAATAGGCAAGCGCCGTAAAGACAGCCATGACGATGATCAGAATGGTTAGCCATGTTGGGAACTGATTCAGGCCTTCACCTTGCGCATAGCTATGCAGCCCCACTAGCATGAAATTGACTCCAAAGAAGGTGAATAAGATGGCTGAATAGGACCAAAACGAAAGCGCATTAAACAGGAATCGGCCTTGTAAGCCAGGAATCATGCGGAAATGCAAAATAACCGCATATACCAGCACAGAAACCAATGCCCAAGTTTCTTTTGGATCCCAACCCCAGTAACGACCCCAAGATTCATTGGCCCATACGCCCCCAAGGAAAGTACCAATAGTGAGCATGTATAAACCAACGGTCATGGTCATTTCAGAGATGACAGTGATCTCTTGAATATTGATGCGAATCAAAGGAGCAGTTCGTTCAGTTTGAAAAAGGTAAAGTTTCAGATTGATGAGGCCTAAAATACAGGCCAAGCCCAAAAAGCCGTAGCTACCCGTGATGATGGCAACATGGATCATGAGCCAATAAGATTTAAGAACCGGAACCAAAGGCGTGATTTCAGGATCCATGAGATTCATTTCGGTAACCCATAACATCAGGGCTGCCAATATAGCTGCGCCACCGAGTACAACTTGATTTTTTCTAGCGAAAATGAAACCGGCAATCATGGTGATCCAGCCAATAAAGACTATGGCTTCGTAGCCATTACTCCAAGGTGCATGCCCCGAAATTAGCCAGCGTATCGCAACCCCTGCTCCGTGATACAAAAACGTAACAACCAATAAAGCAACAAGTATGCGTTTTGGCCACTTTAAGAGCGCAACTTTGGCCTCCGAACGGAAGAAGATTCCGATGAAAAAGATGATAAGCAACAACAGACCTTCCAATAAATAGAGTTGGTAAGCTCTCTTGAAAATTTCCATTTTGTTATAGCTGATTTCAAGTTTCACCTGTGATTCAGAGGGTGCTACTTTTTGCCCGGCCGTTCTTTGAAAAGCTTTAAAACTCTTGAGTATGTCTGTGGCTTCTCCAAAAGATCCTTTTTCACCGCCCGCATGAACAGCAGCTAAGTAATTAAGAAAAGGTTTTGAAGACAGCGTATCTTTCTGGCTTAGTTCCATACTCAGCGGAACAAACCAAGTGTTATTCGGGTCGTTTTTGAGTGGAATCACACGCATATATTGCCACATGAAAATGTTATTGGCAACCTCGTATTTTTCGTTGAGCTTGATTAGCTTTTTATCAAATTCATTGCGTCGAGATTCGAGTTTTTGATGCGCTTCTTTGTAGGCTGCCATCCACTTGAATTCACCATTCTCAGTAAGTTCCATGATGTTGGCAAATTCTTTCAGCTTGAGAGGTTCTCTTAGCGCTCTTGGTACATGAATAAAAGGTTGCGTCACCCAATAAGAAGGGTACATGTGCAAGCTCAAAACAAACTGAACACCATTTAGGTCTTTAAATTTATTGCTGTGAGTGAGTTTTCTTGTGAGCTGGTCTGCAATGGTATGAAAGGGCACAATCCGACCCTCGAAGTCTTGCACCAATAAGGATGCGAGTTCATCGGCGTGTGCTTCAGTGATTTCGTGATGCACTGGTTTTTGATGCTGGTGTTGTGCAAAAAGTTGCCCGCCGCCTAATAAAAGTACAATCCCTAATGCAGCTTTTTTAGCCTTCAATTTTTGCAATTGTTGCCCCAAATAATAGAAGCGACCAGCAGGTGCAAACAAAGAAAGGATCATAGCGAGTGCCATGAGTAAATAACCTATGTAAGTAATAGTGGTACCCCAAAAGTCGTGGTTCACGCTTAATTTTGTTCCTTCTTCATTCTCGGGTGTGGACGGATCGTCTAGTTCATAAGAAGATTGAAAAAAGCGATAACCGTCGTAATCGATGACGTTATTCATGAAGACACGTTTGTCCATATTTTTATTATTCCTTGGGTCTTCAATGGTGAGTTCTGATGCGAACGATGAAGGAGAATTAGAACCTGGATATTTATCGAGTTGGAAGTCACGGCAGCGCACGGAAAAAGGCAAATTCTTTTGGATAGAGCCGTATTCTAATTGATATACTACGCCATTCATCGCAAAACGTTCAGGCTTCGGAAATTGACCCTTGCCTCCTTCGAGTTGCACTAATTTGGTGGCTTTACCATCAGACACTTCAACACTGAGGTAGTCCTTGCCGGTGTTTTTCTTCGGGGCTTTTAACAAGCCCTTTTTGGCATGCGGAATGAGTCTTTTAAAAACAACTTGTTTTCCACCAACCAAATAAAGTGTCAATGGCGTAAACTCAGACCATTCATTGATTGGAAATTCTTTGTAAAGACTGTCAGCAGGTGCTTGCCCAGATGCCCTTACTTTTTGCATTTCACTCATGGGTAGTGACTTGAGATTCGTGTTATTCGGGTAAACCATCACTTTTCCATTTTGTACATCGAGATAGATGCCTGGCTCAAGCGGTTTAGCTGAAGTTGCAAAGAACGGCGTTTGGCCCACCATGAAAAGATCGCCTTCACACAGATAATTTGAGCGCATTCCGTCTGTAACGAGCTCGAGTGCACTTTCTTTGTAGTTCTGGTTAATCACCAAAGAATCTACACGATCAGACATGAAGCCCATGTAGCGGAGTTTCACAGTTTTTTTCCCGATTTCAATTTCGTGTTCAAAACTGTTAGCGTTGTACTCGCTGAGATAAGTTTTCCAGGCTTGAAGGCTTTGCTTACCGGTTTCGAGTTCTTGCGCATTTACAAGTAAATAAGGATCAGCGGTGTAAATAAAATTTTGGCTGGTACCCTCTCTAATGACCATAAGTCCTTCAAAACTCACAAAGCGCGTAATGGCTGCACCCAATAAGATGATTAAAAATGACAAGTGAAAACTGAACATGGCGATTTTTTCGCGCTTCCACATTTGGTAATGGAAAATATTTGAAACGAGCGCTAAAGCAAGGTATAAAAGGAGGCCCTCAAACCAAGATGCGTCATAAATGGTAATTTTTGCCGCTTGAGTACCGTGTGTAGATTCAATAAAAGTAGCAGCAGCAATGGCAACTAAAAACGCGATGAGGCCAACACTCGCCCAGCGCATTGAAAACAAGGTTGAAAGGAGTTTATTCATGCGAATAAATTTTTTTTGACAAAAATAGACATTGTACGCGCAACATTCACTGAAAGACATTAATCTTGTTAAAAAAAGCACATGCGTTATTTTATTTTGCTCTTATTGATTAGTCTCACTCCAATCTTCGCCCAAAAAAACACCAAAAATCAATGGGATGACGCTGTATTCTCAAGAGAAGTAAAGTTAAAAGTGTCCGGTGGTTTTGTGTTTCGATACGAGCTTCCTTTTGGAAATACCACAAGAATGGTGGATGTTTTCGTGTCGCAAAACACAAATATCTCGAAGGGTGGCCTGAAAACACTCTACATGCACGACGGTCAAATGCTATTTGATAGTACTATTACCTGGAATAAGCAAGAATGGTCTGTCGATGAAATGCTGAGTCAAACGCTTTCGAGATACGCGCATGATCCGTTTATTGTTGTAGGGATTCACAATGACCCGCCAAATCGCTATGCTGAGTTTTTTCCGCAAAAAGTTGCCGATTACATGCCTAAAAGTTATCGCGACAAATTGTTAAGTGCTCAATGGAACGGACAGCTGCGTGCCGATGCCTATTTAAATTGGATTGAAGATACCTTAGTTCCTTTTATTGAGCACAATTTTAACACGAGTAAAAAAACGAAAGATAGAATGGTGATGGGTTCTAGTATGGGCGGCCTCATTTCACTTTATGCACTCTGTGAAAAACCAAAGCTTTTTGGAGCAGCCGCTTGTTTGTCAATTCATACGCCGATGATCAACTTTGGGATGTTTGACGAAGGCATGGTCGAAGCCTTGGTCATTCCTTTCAATATTTACCTTGAACATGAGTTAAAAGCTGACAAAAAACACAAACTTTATATTGATAGAGGAACGGAAACCTTAGATGCTTACTATGGCCCATATCACGACAGATTGCTCAGCACTTTGGAATTGGTTGGTTATGGCCCGAAAAACCCACGATTTTTAGAAGCTGTTGTTCAAGGAGCGGGTCACGATGAGGTTTCATGGGCTAAGCGCCTGCACGTTCCTCTCTTGTTTATGATATCTAGCGGCAATTCACAATAGTTTTCTACATTTGTGACTCTCTTTTGGCATGAAAAATATCTTACTTCTCGGCGCAGGTTTATCAGCTTCAACGCTTATTAAATATTTACTGGATCACAGCACTACTGAAAATTGGCAACTCCATGCGGTTGATCAAGACCTACAAATGCTGCAATCAAAATTGGGCGGTCATCCCAATGCAATCGCTCATAGCTTTAATGCACTCGATTCAGAAGTGCGCAAGCCTTATATTGAAAAAGCAGACCTCGTTATTTCGATGCTGCCTGCCATTTATCATGTAGGTGTTGCCCAAGATTGTATTGCACTCAAAAAGAATTTAATTACACCGTCTTATATCTCCGCTGAAATGCGGGCACTCGATGCCGATGCCAAAGCTGCTGGTATTGTGATCATGAACGAAATTGGCGTGGACCCCGGAATTGATCACATGAGTGCGATGAAAATCATTCATCAGATTCAAGAGGAGGGCGCTGCACTTTTATCCTTTAAGTCGTATTGTGGCGGTTTAATAGCGCCAGTTTCTGATACCAATCAATGGCACTACAAGTTTACCTGGAACCCAAGAAATGTTGTCTTGGCAGGGCAGGGGGCTGCCGCAATTTATAAAGAAGCGGGGGCACTAAAGTACTTACCGTATCACCGACTTTTTCAACAGACAGAATTTATCTCGGTACCCAACTATGGTCAATTCGAAGCCTACGCGAACCGCAACTCGATTTCCTATTTAGAAACCTACGGCTTGCAAGATTTACCCACCATTATACGAGGCACCCTGCGTGTGCCTCCGTTCTGTGCCGGTTGGAATGCCCTCATTCAACTCGGCTTAACTGAGGATACTTACACCATTCAGAACGACGGCAGTTTCACACCCCGAATGCTCTTAAATACTTTTATTCCGTTCAAAGATCAGCGCAGCGTCGAGCAAAAACTTGCCGCATTTTTAGGAGAAAATGCCGACTTACTGCCACTTTTTGAAGAAATCGGATTGTTTGACGCAAATTATGTGTTCAAAGCTACCGAAGCAACACCAGCGCAATACTTACAAGAGCTTTTAGAGAAAGCCTGGAAATTAGGCCCAACAGACAACGATATGTTGGTGATGTACCATGAATTTATTTATGAGAAGGCCGGAGAAAAATTCAAAATAGAAAGTTCAATGGTAGCCATTGGCCAAGACCAACGTTTTACAGCGATGTCTGATACAGTTGGCTTGCCAGTTGCCATTGCTGCTAAACTTATTTTAAATCAAACAATACAACATAAAGGAGTGACCTTGCCGGTATACAAAGAAATTTACCAACCTATTCTTTCGGAACTTGAGCAATATGGCATTACTTTTAACGAACATGAAACACAAATCTAAACATGGAAAATCAAGAAAATCAAATGAATATAGAGCTCACTGAGGATGTAGCTTTAGGGGTCTATTCTAATTTAGCAATCATTACGCACTCACCCGCTGAGGTTGTTTGTGATTTTGTGCAAATCATGCCAGGTATGCCAAAAGGCAAGGTTCGTTCTCGTGTGCTCATGACGCCGCAAAATGCGAAACGCTTTTTACAAGCTTTGGCAGAGAATATTGAAAAATACGAACAAAATTTTGGCGTCATTGATGAGCCACAAGCTGGTTTTCCACCAATGAATTTTGGCACGCCCAATACAATGGCTTAGTTCAAGCCTCCTCGCAAATTAAATGCTGAGTTTAAGTATTTGTATTCCGGTTTATCGAACTGACGTCAGAAAATTAGTCCTTACGCTGCTCGAGCAAATCAAACGTTTAACCGATGCCCAGGTCGATATCGTTCTGATTGACGACGCTTCAGGCGAACCGTTTACGGCACTCAATACTTTTAACAATGCAATTGTCAAGCAAGTTTTACTTGCACAAAATGTCGGCCGCGCTAAAATCCGCAATTTGTTTTTACAACATACAAATGCCCAATACCTACTTTTTATAGATGGTGATAGTACGGTTCTCAATGAAAAGTTTGTATTCAATTATGTCCAAAGCTTATGCGCACAAGCTGTTCCGGTTTTAGTAGGGGCAAGTTGTTACCAACAGGATCGTCCGGCAGCCAATTATTTATTGCGCTGGCGTTATTCTACCCATCGAGAGAGTCTGAACTACGACCAACGCATTTCCAAAAAACAAGCGGGCTTCAAAACCAATAATTTTGTAATTGAAAGGTCCGTATTTGAACAACTTGGTTTTGAATCAAGATTGACTGGCTACGGCCACGAAGACACCCTATATGGCGCTGCGCTTCGGCAAGCACAGATAAAAGTAGCACACATTGACAACCCAGTTTGGAATCTTAATTTGGATGACAACGCTACTTTTTTAGCAAAAACGGAACAGGCCCTTAAAAATCTGTTGTGGATTCAGCAGCATGCACCATCTGCCGAAATGTTAGAGATGAATAAGCTATTAGCAACCTACTTAGCAATTAAATCTAGCAGGCCTAAAAAATGGCTACTACGCATGTTAGAATTTTTTACTAGACCAATGAAATGGTGGCTTTCGAGTGGTAGTGCGCCACTCCTTATTTTTGATTTGTACAGACTTGCTAGGCTTAGTGCTTTGGAAAAGCAGTCAAAATAACGTGTTCGAGAATTTTAGCATCTTTGCCCCAATGCTCTGTTTCTGCAGCTTTTACGCAGTTTTGTTTGTAAGTGTCCAATAAGGTAACATTGTCAAAAAGCGTATTGATTCGCGTTGCAATTTCAATAGGGTCTACTTTTTGAATCACGGTTCCGCAATTATACTGAATAACAATCCTTTCGATTTCTTTTAATGGGCTTGCTAAAATGGGCGTCGAAGCTTGTAAATAATCAAACACTTTGTTGGGTAGTGCGAGGGCATAGTTCAAACTGAGTGGTTTATCTAAAGCTAGACCCAGATCTGCACTTGCGGTATAGCGCAGCATCTCTCTATAAGGAAGTCGACCAACAAATCGAACTTTTTGAGAAAGCCCTTTATCAAGCACCATTTTCTTCACTTTCGGAATCACATCGCCGCTACCCACTAAAAATAATACCGCATTATGGATATGCTCCATGGCAAGTACCGCTTCTTCAATACCCCGATCTACGTTTAAGCCACTTCCTTGAATAATGAGCATTTTGGTTTGCCCAGAAAGCTCAAGTTCAGTTTTGCTCAAAGGTTGAATAGCAGCTATTCTAATTGGGACATTTCTGACTACGGCAACTTTCGTGTGGTATTTATTTTCAAAAATCTGCGCAATTGATTCATTGACTGTGATGGCAAATTTGAGCTTAGGAAAAATCCATTTTTCTATTTGCAGCCAAATTTTTTGAATGTAGGGGCGCTCAACAAGCTCTGGAACTTCTGTAAATAACTCATGGCTATCATAAATGAGAGGAACACGTTTGAGTTTACTAATTAGGTAAGCTGCAGGAAGTGTATCGAGATCATTGGCAAATAAGTAATCCACTCTTGTAAAGAGCAACTCAAAAAAAAGCCTAAAATTAAGAACAGCATAAAATACAGCGCCTTTTTCGAAGAGCAATTTCATGCGTTTGTAGCCATAAACTCTTTGCGGCATTTCAGGGCTATCTTTTTTAACTCTACCAATAAGAAATACGTTGTAGCCCAATTCTGTAAGAAGGGTACAACTGCGGTCAACGCGATTGTCTGTAGCGAGATCACTAGAGACGGTCATTAAGACTCTTTTATGCTGCATTGAAACAAAAGTAAACAAATCTCGTAAGCAAAGCCCTGCCTGTGAAAACGACTCTTTTTTGGCATTGAAGAAATTTTTTCAAAAACTCTTTGTGATAAAAAAAAGTTTCGTACATTTGCAATCCCAAAACGCGAGGTTTCGGGGAAAAGTTCTTTCAATATTTGTGAATTACCAACATTCAAATAAATAAGCCGATGTAGCTCAGTTGGCCAGAGCAGCTGATTTGTAATCAGCTGGTCGGGG
>CAZPWB010000025.1:0-33745 GCA_964590425.1 uncultured Lishizhenia sp.
CCGTTGTCTCAATTGCGGGGTGCAAAGATATGTACTCTTTTTGGTTCTGCAATAATTTTTTGAAAGAAATTTTATTTTTTTTCTGAGTAGAAATATAACTACCTGATTTTAAAGCAACTTAGAATTAAAGATTTTTTAACTTTTCTTTTAGTTCAAGAAGCGAACTATGTTCAAGTGCTTGTTCTGGCGTACGCAATGTAAATGTTGCGTTTGTTGGGATACTTGTAATTGAAAGATTGTTTACCTCTAGATTACATGCATTTTCATTGGCCTTGAAATCTAGCAGCCAGTTCTGTTTGTTTGAATAACCTTCACCCCAATTTGCTAATACAAGTTGTAAGACAGCAGTGAATTTGTCTTGGAGTTCGCTATCGCCTGAAAAACGGATTTCAGACAAAACAATACCGAATTGGTCTTTAAGAACTTTTTGATCCGAAACAGACCATGATTTAAATGCGGGTAAAATGCTTTCTAATAAATAAAGTTCGTTTGTATTGAGCACGTAGCGTTCTACACGATTATTGATTTTACGAGCAACTGCAAACCATTGTCTGAGCGCAACAAGTAAACCTAATAAAGTGATGATTCCGGATAGCTTGGCAAGAAAAATGAATTCTTGCCATATTAGTATTGGAATGAGCAATAATAATATGGCAAAATACGGTAGCCAAAAATTAAAACGAAATTTATTCAGCGATCCACTTGTCATTTCTCATTTCACCTTTAATAGTGACATCTTTGGTTCTAGAGTAGTCTTCGGCAGCCATGAGCATTTGCTCGCGGGTGTCACGTCTGATGAGTATGGCAGAGGATCCTTGTGATTTAACTTCGATGTAGAATCCGTTTCTTAAACGAGCGGGTTTTGTTGGTGGTCTTCCCATTTTTAAATTGGTTAAAGTTTGATAAGAGTTGACAATATAACTATTAATTCGAACAATTGTTGTGTTTTAGTCAAAAATCATGCCTAATTCAATTCAAGGCAAAGCACTAACTTTGCAGCATGATTCAATTAGACCATCTTGGATATTTTTTACCGCAAGGGCATTTATTTGCCAACGTTAACCTTCAAATCAATAAAGGCGATAAAGTTGGTTTAGTAGGAAAGAACGGAGCTGGTAAGTCTACCCTGCTTCGCATACTATCTGGCAAAATTCAAGCAACAGAGGGTCAAATTCATCACCCGAAGAATTTGAAATTTGGCTTTCTAACCCAAGACATTCATATAGATGTCCAAAAAAGTGTTTATGACTTTTTGTTTTATTCAAATGAGTTACTCAATCAAATAAGACAGCGCCTCGATGAGATCAATGAACAACTCATTACACGCACTGACTACGAATCTGATAGTTATTTAGCTTTACTTGATGAACTCAATGAACTCAACCACAGTTTCAATGTACACGACGGCTATCAATGGGAAGAAAAAATAAAGGCCACACTTGAAGGACTCGGATTTTCAGAACTTGATCAGCAGAAAAATATTGCACAATGTTCTGGAGGCTGGAAGATGCGTGCAGAACTTGCCAGAATTTTGGTTAATCAGCCAGATATTTTACTCCTTGATGAGCCTACCAACCACCTCGATATTTTATCGATCAGCTGGCTAGAAACTTATTTGCAACGCTTTGAAGGAGCTGTTATTCTGATTTCTCATGATCGTTTATTCTTAGATAACGTGAGTACGCGAACTTTAGAAATCTCTAGACAACAAATCTTCGACTTCCCATATCCTTATACGAAATACAAGGAACTACGCGCTGAGGAACTCGAACGCCTAGAACAAGCAAAAAAGCAGCAGGACAAAGACATCAAGCACACAGAAGAGCTCATTGAAAAATTTCGCGCCAAGAAAAATAAAGCTGCTTTCGCACAATCCTTGATCAAGAAACTTGAAAAAACGGATCGCATCGAAATTGAAAAAGACCAAGTTGCAAGATTGAAGTTACGCTTTCCATTAGCGGTACAACCGGGGAAATGGGTTTTAGAAGTGACTCAATTAGGTAAAAAATATGACGAGCGCCAACTCTTCAAAGAAGTATCTATCACCGTAGGGCGCGGAGAAAAGATTGCCTTGCTTGGTCCGAATGGCGTCGGTAAGTCTACCCTACTAAAAGCCATCATGGGAAACATTGATCATGAAGGAACCGTAACGCTCGGACACAATGTCAGTATTTCCTATTTTGCCCAAGATCAAGCTGAAAAGCTAGATCCTAAGCTCAGCATTTTCGAAACCGTGGATCAGATTGCCAAAGGAGATTTACGCAAAGATTTGCGCAGTATTCTTGGAGCTTTCTTATTTTCAGGAGAAGATGTCGACAAAAAAGTGGCCGTACTTTCAGGAGGAGAACGAACGCGCTTAGCGCTGTGCTGCTTACTACTGAGCCCATCTAATTTCCTGATTCTCGATGAACCTACAAATCACCTAGATTTACAAAGTAAGGAAGTACTGAAAGAAGCCCTGGCACATTATGAGGGAACATTTATTATTGTATCACATGACCGCGAGTTTGTCGATGGCTTAAGTAACCGAATTTGGGACATCGAAAATCAAAATATCCTGATTCACCATTTCAATTTAAAGGAATATCTGGACTATAAAATGCAGAAAAACGGGAGTCCGGCAATTAATAAAGAAAAGGAGCAGACAAAAAATACAAGTAAAAAGGACACCGAAGCTCCTGTAAATACGACACCTGCAAAACCTAAATTCGACAAGGCCAAACAGAAATTAGAACGCGAAATCAGCAACCTGGAGCAACAAATTGAGCAGCAAGAGCGTTTATTGACTGAAATTGAAAACGAATTGGGCGAACTCGATTACGAAGACAAGCAGCGCTACAATCAGGTTTTAAATCGTTACGAAACAGAAAAAGCAAATCTGGAGGCGCGCTATCAGCAATGGGAGTTCAAACAAAATGAGCTTTTAGAAGCTTAAAAACATTAATTTTAACTTGTGAAGACACTTGTATTTTTACTTCTGGGTTTATTATTGCTTTCAGCTAACTGCAAGCAACAAAATCAAAATCCTGTACCCTTTGTGCCAGTTGATGTAACCATTGACATCCAGTTGCCGAGCTACAGCGAATTACAAGGAGTTGGCGGCTGGACCTACATCAACGGCGGCTCGCGAGGCATTATTATTTACCGCCGCGGCATCGAAGATTTTGTGGCTTTTGATCGCCATTCTCCTGCAGACCCTGACGGAACCTGCTCATTGCCTTTATTTCCTGATGCACAAAATTTCTTGCAACTGAAAGACACTTGCAACAATGCCGTTTTTTCCTTGTATGACGGCTCACCGGTAAGCAACAGTATTTACGGTTTACGCCAATACGCAACCCAATTTAACGGAAACAACTTATTAAGAATTTACAATTGACATGGCAGATATTAAAGTAACTATCATCGACCGCGAAGGACAAGAACACGTTTTAGAAGGGCCTACAGACATGAACATGAATATCATGGAGTTGTGTAAAGCCTATGAACTTCCGGTTAAAGGAGAATGCGGTGGCATGGCGATGTGCGCCACTTGCCAATGTTATTTAGAATCTGAAACAGACTTGCCAGAACAAAGCGATGCAGAACTCGATATGCTAGACCAAGCGTTTTTCGTGAAGGGCAATAGCCGTTTAGGCTGTCAGATTCAGCTCGATGAAAGCATAGACGGCATCGTCTTGAGACTCGCGCCTGAACAAGACTAATTCAATCTTGCAGCAAAAACTTTTCTGAATTTCTCGACCTTAGGGCGTACTACAGCCTGACAATAAGGATTACCAGGATTATTCTCGAAATAGTTGTGGTGGTAATCTTCTGCCTCAAAGTAATTATTGATTTCTACAATTTGAGTGACAATTTTTTGATCCCAAACCTTTTCTGCTTCTAATTTATTCAGATACTTCAAAGCCAATGCTTTTTGCGCTTCAGAATGATAAAAGATGACAGAACGGTATTGCGTCCCGATGTCATTGCCCTGACGATTCAGTTGCGTTGGGTCGTGAACAAACCAAAATACTTCAAGTAATTCCTCGTAGGAAATAACTTTAGGATCAAAAACCACTTGGGCTACTTCTGCGTGCCCTGTCTTTCCTGTACAAACTTCTTGATAAGTAGGATTTTGTTTTTGACCTCCGGCATACCCAGGCACAACAGAAATAACGCCTTTCATGTCCTTAAAACAAGCTTCGATGCACCAGAAACATCCGGCGCCAAAGGTGGCAATTTGGGTTTGTGTTGTCATGTTGTTTTCTTTTTCTGAAGAATTAACGGCCTTACTCGGTTCGAAATTTAATGCGGCCGAATTTACACAATATCTTAAACCTGTGGGCTTCGGGCCATCTTCAAAAACATGTCCTAAATGAGCCTGACAATTCGCGCATTTAATCTCGGTACGCACCATACCATGAGAGCGGTCAATTTTCTTACTGACATTTCCATTGACTAAAACGTCATAAAAACTCGGCCAACCTGAACCTGAATCATATTTAGTGGTACTTTCAAATAAAGGCGCATCGCAAGCAACGCATATGTAGGTGCCTGTCTCGTGGTGATCCCAATATTTTCCGGTGAAAGGCCTTTCTGTTCCGCCATTCACTACATAACACACATTTTCTGGCAAAGCCCTTCCATTGAAAGAATTGGTATTCTGCACATCTTTTTCTTTATCTCCTTCTTGCCCGCAGGCGTTTAAACTGAATAGCATAAATAAATAAACTAAGTATTTCATGAAAAGATAACAAAAAAGAACCCTAATGGTTTAATCCGACTAATTTTGCGGCGTGATTAAATCCTACCCCAAAGATTTCTGGTTGCTCAGCGCAAGTATGTTTTGCTTTATGTTGAGCTTCAACCTGATTTTACCAGAAATGAATGCATTCATTAGTGCACTCGGTGGTGCAGCCTACAAAGGAAGTATTATCTTTCTGTTTTCTATTGCAGCCGGCATCTCTAGACCTTTTGCAGGAAAGTTAGCCGATGTCATTGGCAGAAAGCGAACCATGAATATCGGCTTGGCAATTACCATTCTTGTGAGTTTGGCCTACCCTTTTACAAGAACCATTGGGCTTTTGTTTGCACTAAGATTCATCCATGGCCTGAGTGCTGGCTTTAGCCCAACAAGTGCTACAGCCTTACTAACAGATTTGTTACCCGCCAAGCGCCGCGGTGCCGCTATGGGTATTTGGGGAACTGCAATTTCTCTCGGAATTGGTGTCGGACAATCTTTAGGGTCTTTGATCTTTAGCTACAGCAATTACGATATGCTCTTTTTAAGTGCAGCAGCTTTTGGCTTTCTTGCAGTCATTTTTAGTGCATTTATTAAAGAAACACTGACTGAAAAACAAGCCTTTAGTTGGTCTTTACTTCGTTTAAAGACCTCAGATGTCATTGAAAAGCCTGTAAAACCAGCCGCGCTGATTATGTTTTTAACGGCCATCAGTTCAGGCGTCATTTTTGTGCTTACCCCTGATGTTTCGGCATTCTTAAATATTGAAAACAAAGGCTATTTCTTTGGGATCTATGTCTTGACGACTATTGTCATGCGCTTATTTTTCTCGTCGTTATCTGACCGAATTGGTCGGGAACAAACGCTTTTTATCGGTTGTATTTTTCTGATTATCAGCATGATTCTTTTGGCGCTAGCGCAAACCCAATTGAGCTACACTATTGCTGCCGGAGTTTTCGGTCTTGCCACAGGTGTTTCAAGCCCTACGCTTTTCGCCTGGACCGCAGATTTGAGCTTACCCGAACGCCGCGGAACAGGATCTGGAACGATGTTTATTGCGCTTGAAGCTGGAATTTTATTCGGCTCCGGAATGACCTTTATTTTTTACAAAAACACCTTACAAAGCGCACAGCTGCTTTTTTACATCGCAGCTGCATTTGCGCTCGTTGCGTTGCTATCCCTTGTGTATCAACTTAAAAGAAAACGACTTATTGGTGCTGATTCAGATATCGCCTCACTAAATAATGCCCTAGATAAATCAAAGGGGTAAGCAAAATAGCGATGAGCATTTTGAGGATATAGTTGGTTGGCGCCACCTCAAAATAGGTTTCTAAGGTCATGGTACCAGGTAATACAAAGCCGATATACAAAACGATATAGGAGTCAATGAGTTGAGAAATCATGGTACTTCCGGTGCTGCGCAACCAAATGAATTTATTGCCGGTACGCTGCTTTATTTTTTCAAACAGAAAAGCATCGAGTAATTGTGAAACTAAGAAGGCAACGATACTTCCTACAATGACTGCCTGCGCTTGTCCAAAAACCAAATTATAGGCGGCATTGGTTGCCAATTTTGATCCCGGAATTTCATGAGCCGGAATGGACATCGAAATACCCACAATCAAAAAACAATATGCGATCAGCGCTGAAGTGATCCAGGAAAGACGCCTTACCGCTTTTTGCCCATAAAATTCATTCATGAGGTCTGTTAGAAGAAAAACTACAGGCCAAGGTAAAATACCAATAATGGTAATAAAAGGACCAAACTGTTTGCCCAAAAAGTGCCAAGAAAGCGGGATTTGAATGAGTTTATTACTGATTAATTCAGCAGTAACTGCGTTGGTAATAAACAAACCTGCCAAGGCGATAAACAACCATTGGCGACGTTCATTGAGTTGCACTTGATCCATAGTCAAATGTAAGCAAATTATGGCGTGCCGTAATCGAGTCTTTTTGTTTTGATGTAGCGCTGAATGTAATACTGTGACGTTTTGAAATTATCGATGCGCACCCCTGTATTTGCTGAATGTATGAATTTGATGGCATCAGGTGTAACTTCTACTACCAAAGCCACATGCCCTACGGCGGTAGAATGCACATTGCTTCCTTTGAAAAACATGAGGTCTCCAGGTTGTACATCTGAGAGCTTCACGGTGGTACCCAATTCAGCCAAGCCGTAACTTGTGCGCACTAAATCGAAGCCGAAATTGCCAAAAATATAGTTGATAAACCCCGAGCAATCAAAACCGGAGGGTGTCGTACCTCCATAGCGATACGGCACCCCTAAAAAACTTTTTGCATAGTTGATAATGGCATCAACTTGCGGGTCATTTTTTGGAGTTGGTGTTTGTGCGCTTGCCTGATTCTGGAGTTGAAGCAACAAGAGCAGAAAAAAGATGCGGAGAAATTTCATTTTCTGACGTCTGTTGCAAAAATAATAATTATTTTCGAATGTTCATTCAAGTAAACAGATGCCCAATATTGAAAATCAAGCACTTAACAAATTATACTACAGCATCGGCGAGGTCGCTGAACTCTTACATGTAAATGCTTCATTGCTAAGATTTTGGGAGAAAGAATTTAATCTTGCGGTTTCAAAAAAGAACAAAAAGGGCAATCGACTTTATACGGTCAAGGAAATTGAAAAAATTCAGCGCATTTATCAATTTGTAAAAGTTGAGGGCTACACACTTGAAGGCGCCAAAAAAGCCTTAAAATCAAAGGTGAATCATAGTGCTCAAGTAATTGAAGTAAATGAATTCATCGAAGAAAATCAAAGCAAGCAAAACCTTGCTTCAAGTAGCGCTACCCAAAGCAATATCAATGCGCAAGAGCTGATTTCCAAATTAGAGCAAATCAAGAACAGATTGCTCGTGCTTTCTTTTGAAAACGAAAGCCAAACTGAAATTAAAAGTTCGACCCAAGAAAGCCAAGTTTTTCAAGAAACTAAAAATGAACCCATTACAACTTCTGAAGCTGTAAGCGCACCAAAAACTGTTGCGCCGAAACCTAAAGCACCACGCTCTAAACCAGCAAGTAACGAAGGTCCTACGCTTTTTGATTTTTAATCATTTGTGCTAATTGCTGCATGTAAGCAGCTGCCTCTAGCATCCTAGAACCATACCAAGAACACATTTCTCCGTCAATCAAAATGATTTGAGAGGCTGGAAAAAGCACTTGAACCTGTTCGATGTGTTTGGATTCAAAAGGAAAGGGTTCAGAACTCAAGAAAATATAGGTGGGTGCTTTATCTGCCGTTTCAACGTGGTTTTTCCAGTCTTCTAAACTCGGGTATCGTTCCAAAGCACAGGCATTCTTTAAGCCAAAATGACTTAAAAATGAATGGATATAAGTGTATTCACCGACTAAAAAATAAGGGTCTTTCCAAATAAAATACAAAAAAGTCTGGCCTTTAAAAAGCCCATTTTGTTGGGATAAACGCGCTTTGATTTCGGTAATCAGCAGCTGAGCCTGTTGATCTTTATTGACCGCCTTGCCAATCGTGCTTAAGGCCTGAAATGCGCCTTCAATATCTAGTATATCTGTAAGTAATACTTTAAATTCTTGCTGTAATTGCTCAATATCCTCTTTTGTGTTTTCCTCTTTGTTGGCAATAATGAGATCTGGCCGAAGTTGCTTTATCGAGTTGAAATTCAATTGCTTGGTGCCTCCTACTCTGGTTTTGGTTTCAAACCACTCTTTAGGATGCACGCAGAATTTGGTAATCCCGACTACCTCATGAGTTAGACCCAGCGCACAAAGGTATTCAGTTAAAGAAGGAACCAACGAAACAATGCGCATAAGGCCCAAGTACTATGATTTAGCAGCAATCACATCGTATCGAGATACGATATGATGCTTTCCATCTGGCAATTCAACGAGTACGGCCGGCGTATTTTTATTGATCAGTTTACAGACGTCTTCAAGAGCTGTATTGGCTTTAACGATTGGGAAAGCTGGCAACATAATAGAAGAAATTGGCGCATCGCGAAGCTCTGGGTTATCCACCAACAATTGGTAAACATGGCTGTCATCAATTGAACCTACAAAACCGCCGTCTTTGAGTACTGGTATCTGAGAAATTCCAAAATTGCGCATTTTAGAAATCGCATGAGAAACCAACTCTTCGGCGTAAACCGAAACCAAAGGTTTGTCGGCATGTTTGGCCACTAAATCGGCGGCGGTGAGTACTTCTTCTTCTAAAAAACCGCGTTCGCGCATCCATTCGTCATTGAATATTTTTCCGACATAACGACTGCCATGATCGTGAAATAAAACGACTACAAAATCATCTTTGGTGAGGTGAGCCTTCATTTGCAGCACCCCTTTGATGGCAGAACCAGCCGAGTTTCCTACAAAAATCCCTTCTTCACGTGCCAATCGTCGGGTGTAAACCGCTGCGTCTTTGTCGGTAACCTTTTCAAAATGATCGATTAAAGAGAAATCGACATTAGCAGGTAGAATATCCTCGCCAATTCCTTCAGTGATATATGGATAGATTTCATTTTCGTCGAAGATGCCTGTTTCTTTATACTTCTTAAATACAGATCCGTAAGTATCGATGCCCCAAATTTTGATGTTTGGGTTCTTTTCTTTCAAGTATTTTGCTACACCAGATATGGTACCACCCGTACCTACACCAACTACAAAATGCGTGATTTTTCCGTCGGTTTGTTCCCAAATTTCAGGGCCAGTTTGCTCGTAATGCGCCTGTCTATTTGACAAATTGTCATATTGGTTGACATACCATGAATTCGGAATTTCAGTAGCGAGTCTTCTAGATACAGAATAATAAGATCTCGGATCTGTGGGCTCTACAGCCGTAGGACACACCACTACTTCTGCGCCAACAGCTCTTAAGATGTCCATTTTTTCTTTGGACTGCTTGTCATTGAGTACACAAATAAGTTTGTATCCTTTAATGATACAAGCCAAGGCCAAGCCCATCCCTGTATTTCCTGAAGTTCCTTCAATGACCGTTCCGCCTGGCTTTAGTAAACCACTTTTTTCAGCATCTTCAATCATTTTGAGGGCCATTCGGTCCTTGACTGAGTTACCAGGGTTTGTTGTTTCTACTTTGGCATAAACTTGGGCCGGAATGTCTTTTGTGATTTTATTGATACGAACAATTGGTGTATTGCCAATGGTTTCGAGGATATTGTTGTAAATTTTCATATTGGAACTTTGAACAAAGTTAGTCATCTAGTTGAATTCACTAATTTTAAAGCATGTTAAAATATCAGTATTTCATTTTTTCGATCCTTTTTGTTTGCACGGCAAGTGCCCAAACCAGTACAACAAATAGTCCAATTTTACCGACCCCTGCCGTTTACCAGCGTGTTAATGGTCAATTTGTTTGCAGTGGATCCTTACTCGTCGACCCATCACAAATCAATCCGCAATTAATGCAATCGTTCAAGGACCTTGCATTATGGAGTCATGGTCTGAGCGTCGTACCTCATGTTCAAAATCCAATGTTGAGCTTTAAGAAATTGACCAATGTCAAGCACGATTCCTACAGCATCAATATCTCTGACCGCATTGTTATTTCCTACTCTTCTGATGCCTCGTGTTTTTATGCCATGACCTCGTTGCTACAACTCTGTACGCAATCGGACCAACAATTTGTTTTTCAGCAGTGCTTTGTAAAAGACTACCCGCAATTTCAATGGCGCGGACTACATCTGGATGTTTCTAGACATTTCTTTACGGTTGCTGAAGTCAAGCGCTTTATTGATTTGATGGCTTATTACAAATTCAACACGCTTCATTGGCACCTCACAGATGACCAAGGTTGGCGCATAGAAATCAAAAAATATCCATTACTGACAGAGGTTGGAGCTTTTCGAGATTCTACCGTGAATCAGCATTATACAACAATGCCCCGAACTTATGACAAAACCAGATACGGCGGTTTCTATACACAAGAAGAGGTCAAAGATGTGGTGGCTTACGCCCAAGCAAAATTCATTGAAATTGTACCCGAAATTGAAATGCCCGGGCATGCGCGCGCGGCTTTAGCTGCTTATCCGCAGTATTCTTGTACCGGTGAAAAACACGGTGTAGAAGGGCTTTGGGGCATTTTCGATGATATTTTTTGCGCCAAAGAAGAAAGCATTCTTTTTTTGCAAGATATTTTAACAGAGGTCATACCATTGTTTCCGTCAAGCTACGTGCATGTAGGAGGAGACGAAGCGCCCAAAACGCGCTGGAAAAGCTGTCCTAATTGTCAGGCGATTATCAAAGAAAAAGGGCTTCATGACGAGCACGAACTGCAAAGTTATTTCATTGGCAGAATGGATGCCTTTTTGACACAAAAGGGAAAAAAACTCATTGGTTGGGATGAAATTTTAGAAGGCGGGTTGTCGCCAAATGCAACCGTGATGTCGTGGCGCGGCTACGACGGCGGAATGGCTGCAGCAGCACAAGGGCACGATGTTGTGATGTGCCCGGGCTCGCATTGTTATTTTGATCATTATCAAGGTCGTGGTGCTGAAGAACCATTAGCCATTGGTGGCTACACTTCTTTAGAAAAAGTACTTTCGTTTAACCCGATTCCGCCAGACATGACAACTGCTCAAGGAGCCTATGTTTTAGGAGCACAAGGCAACCTCTGGACTGAATACATCCCAAATATGGCTCAATTGGAATACATGGCCTACCCAAGAGCAATTGCCTTGAGTACTGCCCTTTGGTCCGAGACCAAGGTTTCTTACGAAGATTTTTTAGCGGTATTAATCAAGCATCATTTTCCTTTTCTTGATGCTCACCAAGTGAATTATTCGAAGTCTGCACTCAAGCCCGAAATCAAAACAATAAGGGCCGACAATGGGATTTCTATCAAAAAAATTGCCCCAAAAGGCATATTGGCTTACACCGAAATGTTGGCCAATATTAGTGCCGCAAAACGCAAGACCAAAACTGTCCATTTAAAAATAGAACAAGGAGCAAACCTTCCTACCAAAGAGCTCAACATTATTGCACACAAAGCACTTGGGGCACAAGTTAGTTTCATTACAAACCCAAGCCCTAAATACGACAACGGTGGCCTCACCATTGTTGATGGTCAACTTGGTGCAAGACCCTGGAAAGGCAATGAATGGTTGGGCTTTGACTCGGACTCAGTGGTATTCGATATCGTGTTGCCAAAAGCCAAGAAAATCAAAGAGATTCGGATACACACCTTACACGACCCAAATTCTTGGATTTGGGCCGCACAAGGCTACGAAATTTCACTTGAACACTTTGGTGTCGGAAACGGTATTGCAGATGGCTATAGCACTGAGGAAATACTCGTTGTTAAAATGCCCAAAGATCGAAAAACGAATACTATTCATTTTAGACTCTATGGTATGGGTACTATCCCTGAAGGAGAAGCTGGAGCGGGAAATAGGCCTTGGCTTTTCCTAGACGAAATTGAACTTCGATGATGAACTAAATAACTTAAGATCCTTCTACGGAATAACCTTGAAAGTTCATCTATTCAACTTAAGGAATAATTCCTAATCTGACAGCGTGCACAATAATACCGGCAGTGTTGCGCACATCGAGTTTTTCAATGATCCGCATTTTGTGTGTTTCAACGGTTCGAGGTGAAATGTGCAATTCAAGCGCAATTTCCCGACAGGTTTTTTCCTGACATATGCCTCTGATGACTTCAATTTCACGCGCTGTGATGCGCTCTAGTGTTTGAATGGTTTTCTTTTCAGCATCTAGCAAGCGCTTTGTATGCGGATGCATGTAGGCTTGCTGAAAAAAAACCTGCCGAAAAGCCACCACGGCTTCTTCTTGGATTTGCATTTTGTTCACGACCCCATGAAATCCCCATTTTAAATAAAGCGGAATCATCGCCGATTTGAAATTTTTGACCGCTAAAAGAAACTTAGCGTGAGGAAAAGTAGCCATCCAAAAATTCATGTAAGCTTGATCGAGTTCTTGTAAAAGATCAGCATCGATCATGATGACTTGAAAGGCAGTGCCCGTATAGCGCGCTCTGAAATCACTAAGATTAGGCGCCTCTCCTACCCATTCGAAATCATTGCGCTGCTCAAGCATGGCGCGTAATCCTGTTCTGAAAATGACATTTGAATCAATAAAACCCACGCGAATGCGTGCACCCAAATAATTACTCATACGACTTGCATTTTAATAGGCCAAGGCCCGGTTAGGTTAATACAAGTAGATTTGTTTCATGATGTAAAATTAAAGCTCCTCCACGAAAGTGGATTCCGTAGATTGACGGAATGTCTCCAAATAAAGTTGCACGCAGCTCTTAACTTAAGTCAAGTATACTTGAAATTGACTTACCTATATTTGTTGAATGAAACGCCGGGATTTCACGACCTTACTTACTTTAAGCGCTATGGCTATGCCAATTGGAAATTTAAAAAGTTTAGAAAACTGGAGTCAAACGTTACAAGGTAGTAGTCTGACACCTAGCCTTTTTATCGGACACGGCTCACCAATGAATGCCATTGAAGAAAATGAATTTGTTCAAGGCTTCAGGACAGCAGCTGCTAAGCTACCCGAAATCCAAGCCATATTGGTAATCTCAGCACACTGGCTTACGAACGGAACCGCGGTTACCGCCATGGAAAAACCCAAAACGATACATGACTTTGGCGGATTTCCTGCTGAACTATTTGCCCAACAATATCCTGCCCCTGGAAGCCCTACTTTGGCACTAGAAATCAAAGACCTGATGAACAAAACAACGGTTCACCTTGACAACGATTGGGGCCTAGACCACGGCACCTGGACCGTCTTGAAACATTTGTATCCTGAAGCAAACATTCCTGTAGTACAATTTTCCATCGACTATAAGCAACCGCTGAGTTATCATTTTGAATTGGCGCAAGCACTCCAAACTCTTCGAAAAAAAGGAGTGCTTATTATAGGTTCTGGTAATATCGTTCATAACCTACGCGCTGTTGATTTTAGTAAAATCAATGAAGTTGGCTATGGGTACGAATGGGCGCACGAAGCGAGGGCTTTTGTCAATCAGGCTATAAGAACCGGAAATTTCAAAGCCCTTATGAATTTGGAAACGGCGACTATTGCCATGAAAATGGCTGTTCCTACTCCTGATCATTACATCCCACTGCTCTATATTCTCGGTTTAAAAAATGAAAAGGAAGAACTTAGCTTTTTCAATGACAAGCTCTTGGCCGGAAGTTTGAGCATGACTTCACTACAGATTGGCTAGATTTTCCTAAAAATAAACTTCTTGGTCGGGTCGGATGTTCTATCTTTGTATCTGAAATAAAAAGCATATGTCACAAAGAAATTGGCAATCCATCAAATCCTACGAAGATATCAAATTTGAGTTCTTTGAAGGAATCGGAAAAATTACCATCAACAGACCAAAAGTTTACAACGCATTTAGACCTGAGACTAACTTTGAAATGCTAGACGCTATGGCTATTTGCCGCGAGCGTCCAGACATCAATGTGGTTGTCTTGACAGGTGAAGGCGACAAAGCCTTTTGTTCAGGCGGCGATCAAAATGTAAAAGGTGTTGGTGGCTATATTTCAGAAAATGGCGTTCCAAGACTCAATGTACTCGATTTACACAAAGCCATTCGCTCTTTACCTAAGCCAGTGATTGCTATGGTTAATGGCTATGCCATTGGTGGAGGCCACGTTTTGCACGTTGTCTGCGACCTCACTATTGCTTCAGAAAATGCGCGCTTTGGCCAAACAGGGCCTAAAGTGGGTAGCTTCGATGGCGGTTTTGGTTCTTCTTATTTGGCTCGTCACGTAGGTCAAAAGAAAGCTCGTGAGATTTGGTTCTTGTGTAATCAATACACTGCTGAAGAAGCCGAAAAGATGGGCATGGTCAATAAAGTGGTTCCACTTGCCGAACTCGAAGATACAGTTGTAGAATGGTCAAAAATCATCATGAAAAGAAGCCCTTTGGCGATCCGCATGATCAAAAGAGCCATGAATGCTGAACTCGATGGTCAACACGGTCTAATGGAGCTAGCAGGTGACGCCACCCTACTCTATTACCTGACAGAAGAAGCGCAAGAGGGTAAGCACGCCTTTTTAGAAAAAAGAGATCCTAATTTCCAACAATATCCAAAATTCCCTTAATGTCTATATCAGCTTTAGAACCACAAGCACTTTGGCAACATTTCGCAGCGCTCAATGCAGTGCCGCGCCCCTCTAAAAAAGAAGCGCGTGTCATTGCCTTCATGAAAGCCTTTGGCGAAGGCCTTGGTCTTGAAACACTCGTTGACAAAGCCGGAAACGTCATTATTAAAAAACCTGCCACAGCTGGTATGGAAAGTCGCCAAACAGTGATTTTGCAGTCGCACCTAGACATGGTGCACCAAAAAAATGCAAGTACTGTTTTTGATTTTGAGCAGCAAGGCATTGAGATGTTTATTGATGCAGATTGGGTAAAAGCCAAAGGAACCACCCTAGGTGCCGACAACGGTATTGGCGTAGCTGCTATCATGGCAGTTCTTTCAAGCTCAACAATTGCCCACCCAGCGTTAGAAGCGTTTTTCACTATTGATGAAGAAACCGGCATGACCGGCGCCAAAGAAATGGAGGCTCACTTATTAAGCGGCACCGTTCTTCTGAACCTTGACACCGAAGATGACGACGAATTGTCTGTAGGTTGTGCAGGAGGCATCGATACAAACACCAACTATCATTACAATGAAGTAGCTGCAAATACAACTAACCCTTGTTTTGAAATCAACATCAAGGGCTTGCTTGGCGGGCACTCTGGCATGGATATCGACAAAGGTCGTGGCAACGCTAACAAATGGATGGCACGCATCATTTGGGAACTCATGCAGCAACAAGAACTCCACCTGTATGCATTTGACGGCGGCAGTTTAAGAAATGCCATTCCAAGAGAAGCGGTAGCCATTGTGAGTTGCCCGGATAAATCATTATTTGAAGCTAAACTTGAAGCAATTGTCGCTGACTTAAAAAACGAATACCATAGCGTAGAACCTCATTTTGAAATCAGTGCAACTGCAATAGCTTGCCCTGAAAAGGCGATGAGTACTTCAGATCTCAAAAAGATCATTCAAACGCTGTGCTCAGTGCACAACGGTGTTTTCAGAATGAGTCCAGCAATTGAAGGGCTTGTTGAAGCTTCTTCTTCTTTGGCACGCGTCATCATTAAAGATGGTGTTTTCACAACGCAATCTTTGCAAAGAAGTTCTGTAGAAAGTACCAAAAGAGAAGTCAGTATGGCTTTGGCTTGTGCTTTTGAAAATATGGGAGCAACTGTTGAACAATCTGGCGATTACCCTGGTTGGCAACCTAACATGCAATCTCCCATTTTAAATACCATGACCAATCTTTATCGTTCGCTCTTTCATGAAGAGCCTAAAGTGAAAGCTTGTCATGCTGGTCTAGAATGTGGCTTACTCGGTGAAAAACTACCAGGTGTGGACATGATTTCTTTTGGCCCAAATATCCGAGCTGCACACTCGCCAGACGAGAAAGTACAGATTTCTTCAGTTCAAAAATTTTGGCAGTATTTCTTAGCCAGTCTTCAACAAATTCCAAACGCTTAATTCCACAACATGACCCAACAACTCAATACCATTGAAGAAGCCATCTACGAGATCCAACAAGGACGCGTAGTGATTGTGGTGGACGACGAAGACCGCGAAAATGAAGGAGACTTTCTGACGGCTGCTCGCAATGCGAGTCCTGAGCTCATCAACTTTATGGCCACACATGGCCGAGGCCTCATTTGCGCTCCTATTTCTGAAGACCGCTGTGATCAACTTGGTCTCGAATTAATGGTTCGCAACAATTCAGCAGCCTACGAAACACCCTTTACCATCAGTGTCGATCTCATTGGACACGGTTGTACTACGGGTATTTCGGCCTCGGATCGCGCAAAAACCATTTTGGCCATGATTGACCCAGCCATCAGACCAGAAGAGCTCGGTAAGCCTGGGCACATCTTTCCTTTGCGCGCCAAAAAAGGCGGTGTACTCCGAAGAGCTGGCCATACTGAAGCTGCCATCGATTTATCTCGTCTAGCTGGTTTTGAAGAAGCCGGAATCATCGTAGAAATCTTGAACGAAGATGGCACCATGGCCCGATTGCCTCAACTACTAGAAATCGCCAAAAAATTCGATTTAAAAATTGTGAGCATTGCAGACCTTATCAAATACCGTATTGCCCATGAGTCTTTGGTAGTTGAGCAAGTTGAAGTCGAAATGCCAACAGTTTACGGCGATTTCAAGCTGCGTGCATTCAAAGATCAAAGCAATGACCAAGATCATTTGGTGCTCACAAAAGGAAGCTGGACTGAAGACGAACCCGTTCTAGTGCGCGTGCATTCTTCTTGTCTAACTGGCGATATTTTTGGCAGCTGTCGTTGTGACTGCGGCCCACAATTGCACAAAGCGATGGAGCTCATTAATGAAGCCGGAAAAGGCGCCATTGTATACATGAATCAGGAAGGTCGTGGGATTGGCTTACTCAACAAACTCAAGGCTTACAAATTACAAGAAGAAGGCCTCGACACCTATGAAGCCAATGAAAAATTAGGCTTCAAAGCAGACGAACGCGATTACGGTATTGGCGCTCAAATTTTGCGCTCAGTAGGTATTCGCAAAATGAAATTGATGTCCAATAATCCTAAGAAACGCACTGGGCTCATTGGATACGGTCTAGAAATCGTAGAAAATATTCCATTAGAGATTCAAAGCAATGCGCACAATGAGCACTACTTGAAAACCAAGCGCGATAAAGCTGGACACACCCTTAAACTTAATCACTAATGCTTCAAGCTTCCGGAATTCATAAAAATTACGAGCAGCTCTCCATATTAAAGGGGGTCGATCTTTATGTAGCACCTTCCGAAATTATTTCAATTGTTGGATCTTCGGGGGCCGGAAAAACAACTTTATTACAAATTCTTGGCACCCTAGATCTGCCAAGTTCAGGAAGTTTGCGCATTGAGGATAAAGATCCGTTTGCTTTGTCTGAAAAAGAACGCTCATTTTTTCGCAACCAACGGTTAGGTTTTATTTTTCAGTTTCATCAGCTCCTCCCTGAGTTTTCTGCGCTTGAAAATGTTGCTTTACCTGCTATGATTGGCGGAAAGAACCAAACAGACGCATTCAAAGAAGCACAGGTTCTTTTAGAAAGATTAAATGTTGCCCATCGCGCATCGCATCGCCCTAATGAACTTTCAGGTGGCGAGCAGCAGCGCATGGCGGTGGCCAGAGCGCTCATCAACAAGCCTGCACTTGTATTTGCCGACGAACCATCTGGTAACCTCGACACTGAAAATGCGACCGCTTTGCACCAATTGTTCTTTGAACTCCGTTCCGAGTTCAAGCAATCCTTTGTCATCGTGACTCACAATGAAGGTTTTGCGCAAATGGCAGACCGCTGCTTAAGAATGAAAGATGGACAATTCATCTGATTTATCTTTTTCCGAGCTCAAAGAATTCTTGGATTTAAAGGCAGCGCAGTACGAGCAAGCTGCTTTTATTCAAGAAGATCCAATATTACTCCCTCACCGTTTTCAAAAAAAGGAAGACATCGAAATTGTGGCCTTTTTAGTAGCTACAATCTCTTGGGGCAAACGCCAAAGCATCATCAAAAGTGGTGAGCGTTTACTTGAAATTTTAGGCCCTGAACCGCTCAGTTATGTCTTAAAATATGAGGACGGCACTTGCCCACAATTTGTACACAGAACCTTTAACACGACAGACTTAAATGGATTTTTATTGGGCCTGAAACATTGTTATCAAAATGGAGGGCTCGAGGCCACTTTCGCCGGCAATGCTTTTTCTTTAGAAAAAAGGATTTTAAGCTTTAGACGACAATTCATTCCTTTTTTGAACCCAAGGACTTTGAAGCATGTAGCTAACCCGAGTACTGGTTCGGCCTCAAAAAGACTCATTATGTTTTTAAGGTGGATGTGTAGACCTGCAAAAAATGGCGTTGATTTCGGGCTTTGGACTGCAATTAGCCCAACACAGCTCATGATTCCTTTAGACGTGCATACCGGAAACATTTCTAGAAAACTCGGGATTTTGAAACGCACGCAAAATGATTGGAAAGCCAATGAAGAACTACAAGCATTTTGCCAAAAACTTGACCCCAAAGACCCAGCTAAATACGATTTTGCCCTTTTTGGCTTAGGTATTTATGAAAACTTTTAAGGTGTTTGTGGTTCGGTCAGCGGAACCAGGTGTAGGAACTTACTGATGTTTTTACCTTTTTTTGTTTTGAGCCATAGTCCTTCTTGATCATCAATACTGAGTCCAAAAAGCAAAGTTTCGCCGTTGATCTGCATTTGTAGCTCTTGTTTTTGTCCTTTATACTGATAGACTCCGGCATCATATTTATGTTTGGCAAGGTCTTCAAGAGAACCAACAAGCACTTTGCCCGATTCATAAAATACAAAGACCACTTCAGCCCAGTTGTGTTTTCCAGCTGATGAATTTACAACATCGTCTTGAGCAAGTTCCCAGACTTTACTATTGCCTCCGTTGAGTAAATCGGTGTAATCTACCTTATAGGTTTGCTCGCCGTTGATGCAACTTCCAAGCACTAAAAAGAAAAGCAGTTTAAAATGCCAGCTGTTTTTCATAAAGAATTTTCCAAATTTCTGCTGAAACCTCTTTTTGCTTCTCAGGTTTGATGTCGGCATCGTTAATTTGCTCACAGCAAACATATTGATAGCGATGTTGCTTCCAAGTAAACAAGCAATTGTAAAAGTACTTCTCGCCCTGATAGCGCTCAAAGAAGCGAATCACTATATCATCGTAGCCGTTAGCATTTGGTCGGAGTTCAATTGGGTAGCCAATGAAACCATTCGCTTGTACTAGTTGTGTGCCCTCGCGCTCGTATATCACAAAACGACGCACAGGGAATTGGTTTACGCCAGCTTTCATGAGCACCATACACCCTTGCGAAAGATCAAGACCTTTTTTCAAAGGAAAAACCCTAAAAAAGTTCGGTGTACAAGAGGGTCTGTTTTCATCTTCGCTCCATTGCAGCGTGGAATCGCAGAGTCTTAGTTGTTTTAAGAGTAAAGGTTCTTTTTTGCTTTTAAAGGTATTGATATTGAAATCTGTAGAAATTTCTTGACCTTTGGTCGGAGCGGACAACTTGGTTTTCTCCGTTGAATCTGCCCTATTAGCAAGGTCTTGCTTCTTAAAAATAAACCAAGCTGCCAAAGCCAAAACAATCAAACCTACTAGATATAAAGCTCGTTTCTTTTGCATTAGTTAAATATTGATTGAGAAATGATACGTGCCTTTTCAAATGCATTGGTGTCCAGATGACATTCAATTTGCTGCGTTTGCATAAAAGCAAGCAAGGCCTCCGTTGAAAGATTGCCCGTGAGTTCGTCTTTAGCCATTGGACAACCGCCAAAACCACCTATTGCGGTGTCAAAATGTTGACATCCGGCTTCATAAGCGGCTTGAATTAGCTTTTGTTCTTGACCCGGCACGACATGAAAATGAGCTGAAAATGTTTGCTTCGGAAAATGCTTAAATAACGTATGAAACAATGTTCTGCATTGTGCATCTGTAGCCACGGCAATGGTGTCTGAAAGTGCGAAGTCATGGATGGGAAAATGGGTATTCAGGCGATCGACCCAAGTACAGAGCAAATCTTCAGACCAAGGGTCACCATACGGATTTCCAAAACCCATGGACAAATAAACCCTTAATTGCTTTTTATTTTGCTCACCTATTTTCGAAACCGCTTCCATGAGTTTCATGGAGGCATCTAGGCTATGATTTGTATTGCGTTTTTGAAACGTTTCAGAGATTGAAAATGGATAACCCAATATAGAAATACGTTCATGAGAACTGGCCTCTTGTGCACCGCGTTCATTGGCAATAATGGCCAAGAGTTTGGTATCAGACGGATTCAATTGCGCCAAAACCTCAGCGGTGTCTTTGAGTTGAGGAATGGCCTTTGGAGATACAAAACTTCCAAAGTCGAGGTAATCAAAACCGCAAGATAAGAGCGCATTGAGATAATTTACCTTTTGATCAGTAGGAATCCAGTCTTGGATGCCTTGCATGGCATCGCGCGGACATTCTGTGATATATAATTGCTTACTCAATGCTTGTTTTGTTTTTGAAGTAAAGCCTGATTAATTTCCTTGATGAGCCCTGGCCCCTCATAAATAAAACCAGTGTAGAGCTGAACTAGGGATGCACCTGCTTCAAATTTATCAAGTGCGTCTTGAGCGGTATGAATTCCTCCAACTGCAATGATTGGAATTTTACCCGCTGATTTTTGATGAATGTAACGCACCACCTCAGTTGATCTTTTGGTGAGCGGTTTCCCAGAAACACCACCAGCACCAAGTGCTTCAACCACAGCTTTTGGTGTCTGAAGACCTTCACGGGAAATGGTCGTGTTGCTGGCAATGAGGCCGGCAATTTGTGTTTCAAAAGTAATTTCAATGACTTCATCGAGTTGAGTATCGGTAAGATCTGGAGCAATTTTAAGTAAAATAGGTTTTTGCTTCGGCTTTGCTGTGTTTAATCCTTGCAAAGTGGAGAGCAATTCGAGCAAAGGACCTTTCTCTTGAAGTGCCCTTAGATTCGGGGTGTTTGGTGAAGAAACATTGACTACAAAATAATCAACATAAGGAAATAGCGCTTCGAAACACTGAACGTAATCTTGGGTGGCTTCTTCATTAGGAGTCCATTTATTTTTCCCGATGTTTCCCCCAATGATGATTTGTTTGTTTTTGCGAGCTTTTAATTGTGCAATGGCTTGTTCGACACCATCATTGTTAAAGCCCATGCGATTGAGAATGGCTTGATCTGCCTTCAAGCGGAATAAACGTGGTTTGTCATTACCCGGCTGTGCCTTTGGGGTGATTGTACCGATTTCAATAAAACCAAAGCCGCAATCGGATAGCGGATCAATGTAAGCGGCATTTTTATCAAAACCCGCTGCCAAGCCAACTGGATTTTCAAAATCAAGCCCAAAGAGCTGCACGGCTAATTTTGGATCCTTTTTAATGTAGATGGCCCGAAATAAAGCTCTAAAAGGAAAGATTTGATGGATGAGACGCAGTAAGCCAACCACAAAATAATGAACGCGCTCAGCGTCGAACTGAAAAAGAATAAAACGAAACAGTTTGTACATACACAAATGTACAAACTATTTCTTGTGCAGAAACGTTAACTCAGTAGTACGAAGCCAAGCATCCATATAGGATAATGCCAATAGCGCCAAGGATTCATCACTTTTTTTTGATAGTTATAAGCAGCCAAAATTTGATTGAAATCTTGGTGCTGCTGAACGGTATCTACACTTGGTTCAGGTCGATTGAGTAAAATTTTAAGCATAACTATTCGATTTGATGGAAAAATTGTTTGAGTTTCAAGACGGCGCGAAAAGTTTTCACTTTTGCGTTGTTTTCTGACAATCCGGTAATTTCTCCGATTTCTTTGAAAGAACGCTTTTCGAAAAAACGCATTTCAATGAGTTGAAGTTGGTTTTCTTTGAGCAAACGCAACTTGCTGAGCAAACGATCGACATCTTGCTGACGGTAATCTTCTGTCCAGTCCTCGATGACTTGCTTCAAGACAACTTTATCAATGCTCACGGTGCGCTTCGCTTTTTGATCGCGGAAGCTTTGGTAAAGTTCACTTTTTGCAATGCGAAACAACCATGAAGAAAAAGGAAGTCCGCGAAATTCATACTTATGAAGCCCTTGGAGGGCCTTGACAAAAACACTTGAGGTGATATCATAGGCTTGTTCTTCTTCGTCTACTCTACGGTAGATATAACGAAAAATTGCATCGTGATAACGCTCATAAAGCGGTGCGAAATAACGCGGGTTTTCTTGTGCACGTTCGACAAGTTTTCTTTCCTCTTCGAGGAGAAAAGACTGCTGGTGGGCGGAGAGTTGGAGAGCCATAGTCTTTTGGTTTTAAGAAGTTTAACAAGAGTTTAATAGAGGCTTGCAGTCCTCAATTACTGACATAACGCCACAATTTTGTTTTTGGTACATTATTTTTTCAGAATTGCTAAAAATTAATTTTGAGTTGCAGGTCAAACTGAAGGTTTCGGCTGCTGTTTTTGTAATTATAACCCAGGCTATTCAATTGATAAACAGCACTTTTACTGATATAAAGACAACGTAAACCGAGCGTTAAATTTTGCTTTAAATGAAGTTCAGAAGTCGTTTGTAAAAAGTAACCCTGCCCGATAAGTTGCATGGTTGTTGACCCAAAACCAATATGGTAATTCATTTGGTAATGAGCTGTACCTTGTTCTGGTATAAAGAAAGCACCCATATGAGCGTTCATCCGGAGTGGAAAGCCTAACCGATGGTATTGCAGTGTAAGGTGCGCACTGTATGACAACTGCTTAAAACGCTCGTATCCAAACTGCGCTCCGGTATTCAAAGTTAATTCACGTTTGATTTCTGTTGTTGCTTCTACTTTCAGAAAAGTAAGCGCTTGACCTATTTGCTTCTGAAGGTTTAATTGGAAGAGAACGGTTTTTTTAGGGACATAACTTAAAACGGTTCTGAACTGTGTGCTTTGAAAAGGAAAAGCGGTGTTCGTGAGCTTATAAAAAGCATATTGATCGAGGTAGGATTGCCACTTTATTCTTTTTTTTAGCTGATACGTGAGGTTGAGAAAGATCCCTTTTTCATTCTGAGCTAATTTGTTTGCGCGAAAGCCTTGCTCATAAAAAGCACTATAGGTCGGGCCATAGTAGCGCAACTGACAGCCCAATTGAATTTTGGAGTGCAAATGGAATAAAGCGCCACAAACAAGTGCATTTGATTCAATAACAGGCAGTTTTTCTTGATATAATTGTGTAGTCTCTAGGTAATAAAAACTGTTTTTGAAGGTCCCCGATAATTGAAAACCAAGACTCAAGAGAAATGGCGGGCTATATTTTAAAAAAGTAGCGCCCAAAGAATCTGTAAACTGATTACTTGTGTACTGCTGAAACAATAGCATTGACCCCATTTTAAATTGAGCACCTTTCCTTTGCCAAGCAATTCCTGCTATTTTTTCTTGCAGTTGTTTCTGACGCTGGAGCTCAAGTTCGGTTCGATGTAATCCAGAAGAAACTGGGATGAACTGAGCCCGCTCTAGTGTGTCAACTTGAGCCGGAACATCGATTTGTTTTACTGAAAACAATCCAAAATATTCATGTTTTGCATGGTTGTATTGTATGGCAAACCCATTCAGATAACGTTGCTCATCTGTGCCATTATAACTTTTCAAGCCCTGAGCCACACGAACACTCTGCAATAGGTCAATGGATCGGCCCATCCCTCTTGATGTCCATAATTGTAAGCCTTGCCCCCACTGAAATTGATAGGCGCCGATGGCAATTTTTGCAAGCGGAGCCTGTGCTTTATAGAACAAACCACAAGAAATAAAATCCGGACCTCTTTGCCGCTCAGACCAAGACAGTGCTTCACCCCTGTCTTTGGCGCTATTTAAAATAAATTGAAGTTGATCAGAGAGCTGAAGCTTCAGTTTTTGTTGGATGGCAAAATCGTTACCGAAATAATTCTGGCTCGAAGTGGTATCCAATTCTTGCCCTTGCCATACTAGCCCTGGAAAAGAAACTCTGAATAAAAAACTACCCTGAAATGCCTGCGCCTGATAAAAAAGATCAATGTAAGAAGAGCCTGCCTCAGAAGGAAGTATCGTATATAAAAGAAGACGTTCATAGGTCTCAGCATCAAAACAAGCCAAACCTTGCAACTGATAATAAGACTTGAATTGCGCATCATGAATAAAATCAAGTAAAACTTGTGCCTGACAAGAATCAATAACTCCTTCTTGCTCAAGGAGCTGTAAATTAACCTCATTTAACAATAAAGGATGTTCTTTCCAATCTTCAAGTAACAAGTGCTGTTCTATTTGTGCTTGACATTTAGATGAAAATAAACAGAGCAATACAAAATATAGCAAACGAAAAGTTAGCCCAGTTTTCATTTGTGCTCGATTTGAATATTCCATAATAGACTCGCTCCAATCTTCGCTTGCCATTGAAAGCCAAGGGACCATTTCAATTGCTTCATTTGTTTTTTATCAATATAGAAGCCGAAATGCTGTGGCTGAACGGTACCAAAAAAACAAAGGCGATAATTTTCAAGTTGTTGGATATACCCAATTTGTAAGGTCGGTGGTAAATACAAGGCCCAGTTTATATTTGCGAAAACTTCAAGACTAGAACTTACCTGATGATGATAAGTCCAATTCATTGTATTTTTTAATGGCACCGAATGAATTTGAAAGGTGTAACCAAACCAATCATCTGGAGAACATTGAAATTGCAGACCAACTTGAGCAATAGCGCTCCATTTTTGACCGTAAAAAGCTGGCTGAAAAAGCGTATAAAAACCCAAACCGACACCTACTTTTAGATAAGAATTGAGTGCGATACCTAGATTTGTACGACTCTGTAATTCTTGAAACGAGCGGATTCCTTGAACTGAAAGGCATTGATCAAGGTAGATTTTATTTAGATTTCTTTTAAAATCTATTGCTAAGCTCTGAAAGGAAGGTATTTGTGTGTAAAACGCACCTTGTACTTGCAACCAAGTGTGATCTTTCTTTTCAAACGCCGCCGGATTTTGTTGCTGCCTATTCTGTTGAATACCTTGTGGAAGCATGTTCAACATTACTTGGGCATTGGCTTTTTCTAGAGGAAAAAAGAAATGTCGAGATAAAAAAAGTAGCAACAAGTATCGTTTTATTTTCATGCTCCAAAAGTAACCCGAGCAACAGCAGCTCTTTTCAGGAAATTCTGCAGAAATAACCTAGATTCCGTATATTTGGGGACACATTTATATATGCTAAAAACAGCACTTCCTTTCCCTCCTACTGAGCAAGCTCAATGGATTGCTCAGCTGCACAAAGAGTTGCAACACCAGACCGATTTACTGCATTTTAAAGATCCTATTGAAGGTCTAGAAATCGACCTTACGCGCACACCCGAGGCCGTGGCTATTCCGCCCAAAAGTAAAGACACCTGGAGCAATCTTTTTCGTTATGAAATCAAAGAAGAAAAAGAGGCCAACCGAATTTTACTGGCGGCTCTTATGGAAGGTGCTTCAGCCTTATTATTAACGTGCCATAAGGCAAGCTGCAACTGGGAGCAAGTATTAGAAAATATAGAAGTGGCTTACATTGATTGTTGGATTGAATTAAAGGATGTTTCTCATTTGCAGCAATTTGAACAAGCCGCTTTGGTTGCTAAAAAAGCGCATATTCAATTTCTTTACAGTGAAGGTGTAGCACGCAATTTTTTCTCGGCCTTTGATCTACAGCAAATAGGCGCGAGTATCAGTACCCAATTGAGTGCCTTACTTTGGCAACTGCACCGCGACTTAGAAAACAACGCGCTCAAAAGTCACTACATTTTTGAATTAGGAATAGGTAGTCAGTACTTTTTAGAAGTAGCTAAATTCAGAACATTTAGACAACTCATTTCTAGACTTGAAGCCGTTCATCAGGTGACAATTTCTTATGACCTATTGGCCAGCACCGGTTTTTCAAACAAGAGTCTGAAAGATCCTTTTACCAATCTTTTGCGTCAGGCAACGGAGGCTTTAAGTGCAGTTATTGGCACTTGTGATGCCATTGCCATTCAACCCTATGATGCACTCAGCACAGCTGGTCCTGATGATTTTTCCAGAAGAATGGCCCTCAACATTGGCAACTTAATCCAAGAAGAAGCACAGTTCAAAACCACAGCAGATCCTTTAAAAGATGCACACGTCGTGGAAGCACTTACCGCGGCATTATCAACGCAATCATGGGATGCCTTAATTCTTGCCGATCAATATAATGATTTAACTGCCTTTACGCCTTTGATTGCCGAGACACGAGAAGCGTGCATAGAAAGACACCATACAGGGCAACAACTCCTGATTGGCGTCAATCAATTTGAAAACACATTTGAAACCAAAATAAAGCAGTGGGCAAACATCCCGACTTATTTGGGTTTTCCTTATCTCATTTACGAACTCGTTTAGTATGTCAAGAATTCAGCTCCAAGCCCATCAAAATGAGAAAGGCTATCAAGGCCCTAATCAAGATGCACATCCATTAACGCAGTTTCGATCCGGTATAGCACCATTTTTAGGTGGCCCGTACGCCTCCATGTATTTAGCCAAACCATGGACCATCAGGCAATATGCCGGTTTTTCTACTGCAGAGGCTTCCAATGCTTTTTATAGAAGAAATTTAGCTGCTGGTCAAAAAGGCTTAAGCGTCGCTTTTGATTTAGCCACACATCGTGGCTATGACTCCGATCACGAAAGAGTACTTGGCGATGTAGGCAAAGCTGGCGTAGCCATTGATTCGATTGAAGACATGAAAATTCTGTTTGACCAAATACCTTTGGATCAAATGTCTGTTTCGATGACGATGAATGGTGCAGTGCTACCCATTATGGCATTTTATATCGCGAGTGCGTTGGAACAAGGCGTGAGTCAGGCGCAACTCAGCGGCACGATTCAAAATGACATTCTGAAAGAATTCATGGTGCGCAACACCTATATTTATCCGCCTGCTCCTTCCATGCGCATCATTGCTGACATCTTTGCCTATACTTCAGCGCACATGCCAAAATTCAACTCGATTTCTATTTCGGGTTATCATATGCATGAAGCAGGTGCTACAGCAGCCATCGAATTGGCCTATACACTAGCTGACGGACTCGAATATGTCAGAACGGGTATTCAATCTGGTCTAGATATCGACCATTTTGCACCGAGACTTTCCTTTTTCTGGGCCATTGGCATGGACCACCAGACCGAAGTTGCAAAACTTAGAGCTGGCCGTGTTTTGTGGGCGAAAATGCTCCAGGAATTCGCACCTAAATCTAGTAAATCATTGATGCTCAGAACGCATTGCCAAACATCAGGTTGGTCTCTGACTGCACAAGATCCGTTTAACAATGTGGCCCGAACTTGCCTTGAAGCACTCTCAGCGGCACTAGGCGGCACACAGTCTTTACACACGAACGCACTTGACGAAGCCATTGCATTGCCCACAGATTTTTCGGCGAGAATTGCCCGAAACACGCAAATTTTCTTGCAAAAAGAAACAGGCATTACTCAATTTATTGACCCATATGCGGGCAGTATCGAAATTGAAAAAAGAACAGCAGAACTCATTGATGATGCATGGGCTTTGATTTCAGAGATTGAAGAACTGGGCGGCATGGCAAAAGCCATTGAAACAGGTCTTCCTAAATTGCGCATTGAAGAAGCAGCTGCCAAAAAACAAGCCCGTATTGATGCTGGAATCGATGTAATTGTTGGCGTCAATCGATTTGAAACGGAAGAAGCATCCGATATTGATATTTTAGAGGTTGACAACACGCAGGTTCGAGACGCACAGATTGCCAGACTGCAAACACTGAAAAATAATCGCGATGCAAAATTAGTTGCTCAACTTTTGGAAGAACTTAAAAACGCAGCTTCTAACGAACAAAACTTGTTAGAAATTTGCGTGCGTTGTGCTCAAGCGCGTTGTACCTTAGGTGAAATTTCTGCTACCTTAGAAGAAGTATTTGGTCGCTATAAAGCAACCATACAAACCATTAGTGGAGTGTACGCAAAAGAAATTATGCAAGATCAAGATTTTATCAAAGCCAAAGGCTTACTCGAAGAATTCAGGGTACTTGAAGGCAGAAGACCGCGCATTATGATTGCTAAAATGGGCCAAGACGGCCATGACCGTGGCGCAAAAATTATTGCCAGTTCTTTTGCAGATCTTGGCTTTGATGTAGATATGGGGCCACTTTTCCAAACGCCGGAAGAAGCTGCCAAACAAGCCATCGAAAACGATGTACATGTTTTGGGTGTCTCTTCTTTAGCCGCTGGGCATAAAACATTGGTTCCTGCAGTCATTGCGGCGCTCAAGCACTTAGGTCGCCCAGATATCATGGTTGTTGCTGGCGGTGTGATTCCGGCCCAAGATTACGCTTTTCTGTACGATGCTGGTGTTTTCGGTATTTACGGACCTGGCACTAAAATTGCGTTAGCGGCTCAGGAAATCTTAAATCTTTTGATCAAGAGCCATCAATAAATTTTATTAACTTCGAACAGAATTGATCATTTCATGAGAACAACTATGAAAAACTTACTAAAATCCTTATTCATCCTAAGCGCGTTTGTTACACTATTTACCACCAACGCTTTTGGTCAAAAACCTACTTTAGATATCATTTCATCTAAACGCGTGATCACACTCGACGACGAAAAACTAGAGGAAACCAATACGGGTAAGAAACCAGATGCAAATAAGGCAAAAGAACTTCAAGAAGCCAAAACCAAAGTTGCACTCAAAGCTAATTTTGTCAAGAATGGCGTCCAACAAAGATCTTTAGAATGGGCAATATCAGGAATTCAGGGTCAAGACTGGGAAATCACCAAGGGTGACCTCACAAAAGGAGAACTCGAACTCGATTTCAAAAGAGTTGGTAACTACTCTGTTTCTTTGTCTGTTACCTACATTGACCCGAACCAAAAATTGAAAAAAGGTCAGGAAGAACCCGATGAACTCGATCTTTCTGTTGACTACGATAACTACATCACCGTAACCAACAACCTCGATGAGCTCACTCAGCTACACGCCGACTCTAACTTCATTAAATTGGTAAAAAGAGCTGGTGACTACTCCGTAAAAGAAAAATATGCCAATGACCCTACTCCTTATATTTTCTTAGCAAAAGGCTTATTTGGCGTGTACCGCAAGCAACTCAAAGATCCTATGATTCAAGATCCATTTGAAGAAGCATTAACCGCTTGTGCCACTGCCATTGAAAGAGATGCCAACGGTGTATTTGAAATGCCTATTCATAAAATGTGGCTCAATGGCATTCAACAAGAATTGCTCAATAACGGTGTACGCTTTTTATTAGAAACAGAAGACGACTACCCTATTCTGTACAGCAACGACAACAAAGAAAAAACCGCTGAAACATTAGGTGGCATGCTAGAGGCCTGTGAATCTTACAGTACCATTTCAAAAAATCCTGTTGCCATTAAATTTGTTGAAGCGGCAATTCGCTACAACAACAAAGATGCTAAAACTGCCAACCTGATTTGGAAAACAGAAGTTTCCAACCTACTGAATATTAAAGACAAGGACTTCGAAAACTGGACACAATCCGACAAGGACGCCTTACGTGTCGGCCTTATTCTCAGTACACAAGCCTTGCTTGCACAAGCAGAAGCCAAAAAAGATACCTCAGCTGCTACAGCCCGTAAAATCATGCAGAAAGCTGAAAAATGGTTTGAGTACGACAAAGATTGGATTTCATACTACGAAGTGAAACTTAAAAGATTTGAAGGTCAATAGTTCAACACCCTAGCATGCTGAAAAAAATCCCAAATTGGCTTAAGAATAAATACATACTCACGAGTATCATTTTTGCCGTTTATTTTCTTTTCCTTGACGATTGGGATGTCTTCACTTTGGTGCGTCAAAAACGCAAACTTTCCCAGATTGAACAGCAAGACGAACAAATGCACCAGCAACTCAAAGACACCAAAAAAACACTCAGAAAATTACATCGCCTAGATGAACTTGAGGCCTATGCCCGTTCTGAGAAGTTCTTTAAAAGAGACGACGAAGAGATTTTTGTAATTACCAAAGAGTAAGCATCAAAGTCTTTGGCGCATTACTTCGTGAGGCTGGCACCCGGATAATAATATTGTAAGATTTGGTCAAACGCGTAACCTTTTTTGGCCATTTGCATGGCGCCTTCTTGGCAAAGCCCCACACCGTGCCCAAAGCCCTTTCCGTAAAGCATCACTTCGCTTCCTACCACAACTGCATCAAAAAACGTCGATTTGAGCTTAAATTGCTCGCGTAAGTCGCGCAGCGGAATACCGTACACAGGATGTAAGTAAAAAGCCATTCTTTGCGGCTGCACAAAAGATTGAAGCAGGGCAACACTCATGGAATCTGTTAGCGGAAAGTTGTATTTTTTGACTAAAAAATTGGTCCAATCTTGTAAAGGAATGCTCTTGACCCAAGTTGCCTGTTTGGTATGGATACAAAATGTATCTTGGAATGTTGTTAATCCGTTGATTTGCTCGTTCCAAATATATTGTGGCTCACAAGTTTGCCCACCGCAATTGGCATGAAAAAAGGTCGGGTAATAATGTGCGTTATCATCAAGCAAAACGTAACCTTTGGTATGTTGAACCGCGGTATCAATTAAGGCTGTACCTGTTCTTTTATTGAGATACGCCTGACAATGCACGCGCTCACAAAGTGCAAAATTTTCATTTTGATGCCTGTTTATATTATTCAGTGCATAGGTTCTCGAAATAACCGCTTGCGCCTCATAATAAGCTAAACGATGCCCCGAACCGCCTTCAGAACTTACTACTCCTTCTAAATAGGTTTCAATATCTAGTACATTGATGAGTTTCAACTCGCCTTTTGATACGGTTAGTTCGAAATCGCCTTCATACGCTCTCATTTTTGAGGATGGGCTCAAGACCGTCCAATTGCAGAAATCCTCTTGTTGTTTTTGGCTAAGTATGATTTGACTACCCTGCAAGCACAATTGCCCTTTGGAATAAACTTGCACCAAACCATTGTAAATTCTAAATTGGTAGGTTTCTGAAGCATTCAAAACTTTCAATGTACTTAATTCTTGATCTGTTTCCTTGCTTTGAAGAAAATAGGTTCCTTGACCTACTTGCACTTGCAGTTCCTTGATTTTGGTCCCGGAAAAAATACCGATGCGCACGTTTTGTGCTTCCAAATGATTAGAGAGCATCCATACAAACCCAAGAATCATTATTCTTATCATAGGTACTCATTCATCGATTTAGCAATCAAGTAACTTGGAGCTTCTTTTAAAGTCAATACCGATTTGAGCGCTTGATAGTGCTGGAGCTGCACTGCCCTACCTTGCGTCTGAGGAGCAATCTTCTTGAGTTCAAGTGTCATGTGTTCTACTGTACAAGACTCTTGAATGAGTTCGGTTACAACAAGTTTATCTAGGATGAGATTGACTAAAGAAATAAACTTGATTTTGACAATCTTTTTGGCCAGCCAAATTGACAAACCAGAACTTTTATAGCAAACTACCTGAGGAACCTCAAAAAGCGCTGTTTCGAGCGTAGCAGTTCCGGAGGTAACGAGCGCCATATCTGCTCTTTGTAAGGTATCATAAGTATGGCTTTGCGCACAAACTAGTTCTGGGCTTAACTCAAAAGACTGATAATATGACAAGGGAATGTGTGGCGCGCAAACCAAAACAATTTGATGGCTTTGTTCAAAGGCTTTGGAAGCCTGAAGCATGATGGGTAAAATGCGCTCAAGTTCTTGTTTTCTTGAACCAGGAAGCAAGGCCAAAACAGGCTTATCTGAATTTTTAGCTACACTTGCATGAGATTGATACCGGTTGATTTCGTCAAGTAAAGGGTGGCCAAAATATTTTACCGAAACACCAAATTTTGCATAAAAAGCAGGCTCAAAAGGCAAAATACAAAAAAGTTGATCGACATTTTTTTGAATTTGGTAGACTCTTTTTTGTTTCCAAGCCCAAACCGTTGGTGAAATATAGTACAGCACGCGGATCCCATGATCTTTAGCCCATTTGGCCATGCGCAAGTTAAAGCCCGGGTAGTCGACCAAGACAAGTAGGTCGGGTTTTTGCGAAAGCAACTGGTTTTGAATGGTTTTGAATTGCTTGCGGATCAGTGGCAAATTTTTAAAAACCTCCCAGAATCCCATAAAGCTGAGTTCTCGGATATGTTTATCGATTTGCACCCCTTCTGCCTGCAACTTGTTACCTCCCCAAGCACGAAACGAAATATCGGGATTCAGTTGCTTCCACGCAGCTACTAAATTAGCAGCATGCAGATCGCCTGAAGCTTCTCCGCATAATAGATAAACATTTGGGGCTGTTTTCAATCTCGGTTAAAAAAGGTGTTCAAAATTGACATAAACCATAAAAGGTGCATAGAGCAGCATTCCAAAAACAATACCTCTTGTGTGGAAATACTTTTCTCTGTTCAAGAAATAATAAAACCAAGCTAAGTTTCCGATCAGACCCAAGGAAAGATAACGACTTAAAAAGTCGGGGAAACTGAGCGTTTGGTGCCACAAGTACTGAAAACTTTGCCCGTAAGATTGTGACAAAATAAATACGATGATCGGCAAGCAGAGCAGCGGCGACACTGCACCAATTGCCAGCCCCGTAAAGAAAGACTTATTAAGATTTTGCTTCATGTTCCCAAGTTTTTAATGATTGAATGTGTGCATAGGCAGTGAGGTCAAATTGCGTAGGCACAATGCTGACATAACCCGATTTTAAGGCGTGTAAATCGGTGTCTGGTCGTTGATCGAGGTCTGAGAATTCACCAGTAAGCCAAAAGTAGGTGCGCCCGTATTGATCTTGTCTTTTTTCAAAACGATCGGCCCAATAAGCATGTGCTTGCTTCACAACCCGAATTCCTTTGATTTGATCAAGTGGAAGATCAGGGATGTTGACATTCAGACAAGTGTTTGGAGCCAAGCCATTTTGAAAAAACAAAGCCAGAACTTGTTTGATATAATGTTTAGTAGCACTGAAATCAGCGTCTGGTGCAAAATTTGCAAGTGAAAAACCAATAGCCGGGATACCTTCCATGGCTCCTTCAATAGCTGCAGACATGGTGCCCGAATACAACACATTTGTGGATGAATTCTCGCCATGATTTACGCCAGAAAGAATAAGAGCTGGTTTTTTGTGCAGCACTTCATAGATGCCCAACTTGACGCAATCTACTGGTGTGCCACTGCACGCATAAGACTCTGAAGGCGCATGTAAATCAGACTTTATAAGACGCAGCGGGTCATGTATAGTGATGGCATGCCCCATGCCTGACTGCGGTTTGTCGGGTGCAACCACAACTACCTCTCCAAAGCCTTGCGCAACAGCAACCAAAGACGCCAAACCTTTGGCACCTATGCCGTCATCGTTCGTGACTAATATAAGTGGTTTGCTGTCAGATTTCATAAGGTAAAATTAGTCAAATATCGCC
>CAZPWB010000026.1:0-33090 GCA_964590425.1 uncultured Lishizhenia sp.
CGACAGAATAAATCCCTTTTTCTTCTAGGACCAAATGCCCTTCATGGACATTGAGCATTTCAATGAGTCTTTCTGAACCAATGACGCCCTCTGAAACCCCAGAATAAAAGCTGTCTCGGTTCAGGTAATCGAGTCGATCCATGTCGAGTTGCGAACTCACGAGTTCATGCAAAAAAGGCTTTGCATAAGAATTATTGAAAATTTGCAAGGCGATTTCGAGATCGTGGCCATATTCAACCGAAAGCTCCGCAATAAAGAAACCCGAAATTTGTTCGTGACTCACGCCGCAAACAATGTCGTATTCTAAGGCATGGCTAAACGGCCCATGACCGATGTCGTGGAGTAATATCGCCAGACAAACACCACGTTCCTCCTCAGCTGTAATTTCGTGACCTTTTCTTCGGATACACGCGACAGCCTGCATCATGAGGTGCATGGCCCCTAACACATGATGAAAACGCGTATGATTGGCACCAGGATATACTAAATGACTCAAGCCCAATTGTTGAATCCGACGCAGCCGTTGCAAGTATGGATGCTCGAGGATATCGAAAATTATTTCGTGAGGTAAAGAAATAAAACCGTAAACTGGGTCGTTAATGATTTTCTTCTTGTTATTACGGGTGTGTATCGCTGGCAAGTTGCTAACTTTAAATTTTAATCAAAACTATTAAAAATTAAGACATATGCAGGGTAAAATTCTCTGGGCCGATGACGAAATCGAATTGCTCAAGCCACACATTCTCTTCCTCGAGTCTAAAGAGTACCGCGTTGATACCGCTACAAACGGCCAAGACGCCATTGAAAAAGCCCTACAAGAGCACTACGACATCATTTTCCTTGATGAAAACATGCCTGGCCTCAGTGGGCTTGAAACACTAGCGCAAATCAAGGAACACAACGCGTTGGTTCCGGTTGTTATGATCACCAAAAGTGAAGAAGAGCACATTATGGAGGAGGCTATCGGTTCTAAAATTGCGGACTACCTCATCAAGCCGGTCAACCCCAATCAGATTTTACTGAGTATTAAAAAGAACCTAGACCACAGTAAACTGATTTCTCAGAAAACCAATGCCAGCTACCAACAAGAATTCAGACAACTCGGCATGCAACTCTCTAGCCGACTCGATGCCGAAGAATGGAAAGAACTCTATGCAAAATTAGTGTTCTGGGAACTGCAGCTCGACAACATTGAGGACTCTGGTATGCGCGAAATCTTTGAGATGCAGAAAAAAGAAGCCAACAAGCTCTTTTGCGATTTCATCGAAGACAACTATCTAGATTGGGTCAGCGGTGATCCAGACGCACCCTCCATGATTCATACGCTCATTAAGGAGCGCATTGCGCCACAAATTGGCAAAGAAAAATTAGCCGTTTTGGTCATTGACAACCTGCGCTATGACCAATGGAAAACAATTGAAGGTATTTTGGCGCGCTACTTTCAAAAAGAGGAAGAAGACATCGTATACTCGATACTACCTACCGCCACACATTATGCCCGCAACGCTTTCTTTGCTGGCTTGCTTCCGGCTGAAATTGAACGCCGCTTCCCAACACTCTGGAAGAACGAAGACGACGAAGGTGGTAAGAACCTCCATGAAAAAGATTTTCTGGAAGCACAACTCAAGCGCTTGGGAAAAAACGTCAAGTGGTCTTATAATAAAATCACAAATGTGGAAGCGGGCAAGAAGCTCGCCGATCAGTTCCATCAGTGGAAAGACAACGACGTCAACTTTATCGTTTACAATTTTGTAGACATGCTTTCGCATGCGCGCACCGAAATGGAAGTCATTAGAGAACTCGCCGATAACGAAGCCGCATACCGCTCTATTACTACCAGTTGGCTAGAGCACTCTCCACTACTCGATATTCTGAAAAAAATTGCCGAAGCTGGGCAGCGCCTCATTATAACGACGGATCACGGCACCATCAAAGTGACCAAGCCTGTCAAGATTGTTGGGGAGCGCAATACAAATAGCAACCTTCGCTACAAGGCTGGCCGTGGCCTCAGTTATGACCAAAAAGAAGTTTTTGTCATTAAAAATCCACAAGAAGCGCAGCTACCTAAACTCAAGCTTTCAGCCGAATTTGTTTTCGCTAAAGAACAAGATTTCTTTGTGTATCCAAACAACTACAATCACTTTGTAAACTATTATGGTCAGACCTTCCAACACGGCGGCATTTCTTTGGAAGAAATTTTGATTCCATATGTGGTGCTCAAAGCCAAATAAAACGGGAAAAGGATGCTCAAATAATTGAATTGGTTGCTACTGATAAAAAAAGCAAATCTTTTGCTTCTTTAGAACCATTCAAAATAACCAAAAAGCGTACCTTTGTGAAAAATTCATTATGGGTGCTTCTCCTTTCTCAGTACAAGCGATCCGCGACCAATTTCCGGCGTTGCGTCAACAAGTTTACGGCAAGCAGCTCATTTATTTTGATAATGGGGCAACTTCACAAAAACCGCAAGTGGTACTCGACACCCTCAAGCAATATTATGCGCTAGAAAACGCCAATATTCACCGAGGTGTGCATTACCTGAGCCAACAAGCCACAACGGCCTACGAACAAGCGCGTCGCACCATTCAAGCCTACATCGGCGCCAAAAGCCCCGACGAAATCATCTTTACAAAAGGAACCACCGACGGCATCAACTTAGTAGCCTTTTCCTTTGGTGAATTGCTAAAGCCCGGCGATGAAATCCTGATCACGGCCATGGAACACCACTCCAATATTGTGCCGTGGCAATTGCTTTGCGAACGTAAAGGTTGTGTACTCAAGGTCGTTCCAATTAGTAAAAAAGGTGAACTTGACCTCGAGGCGTTTGAAGCACTGCTTTCAGAAAAGACCAAACTTTTTGCCCTTACCCATATCTCAAACACACTAGGCACCATTAATCCGGTACAAAGCCTTATTCAAAAGGCACATCAGGCCGGCGCCAAAGTGCTACTTGACGGCGCGCAAAGTATCCAACACCTCACCATCGATGTCAAGGCCCTCGACTGCGATTTCTATGTCTTTTCAGGGCACAAAGTTTTTGGCCCAACGGGTATCGGAATTCTTTACGGAAAAGAGGAAATCCTAGAGAAAATGCCCCCGTATCAAGGTGGTGGTGACATGATAGCCAAAGTTACCTTTGAGCGCACCACTTATAACACGTTGCCGCTCAAATTTGAGGCGGGTACACCACACATTGCCGGCGCCATTGGCCTTGGTAGTGCCATTGACTTTCTAAATGATCTTGATCTAGAGGCTGCCGCAGCCCACGAACTCGAACTCACCAAATATGCCCAAGGCATTCTTGACACTTTTGAAGGCTTACACATCATCGGTGAAGCCAAGAACAAAACAAGTGTAGTTTCGTTTACCATTGACAACATGCATCCTTTTGATCTCGGCACTTTACTAGACAAACAAGGCATTGCTGTCCGAACCGGACACCACTGCACCCAACCCCTCATGGATTTTTACGGAATCCCAGGTACCGTGAGGGCCTCATTTGCCTTTTACAACACCAAAGCAGAAATAGATACTTTTGTTGCCGCCCTTGAGCGCAGCATGCAAATCCTTGGCGCATGACCATCCAAGAAAAACAACAAGACCTCATCGACGAATTTAGCATCTACGAAGACTGGATGGATAAATACGAGTACATCATCGAACTCGGCAAAGCTGTAAAAGGTCTTTCTGAAGACAACAAAACAAAAGACAAACTCATCGAAGGTTGTCAATCGAATGTTTGGCTTGCTTGCGCGCTTCAAGATGGAAAAATGTTTTTTGAAGCTGATGCAGATGCCATCATTACCAAAGGCATCATTGGTATGCTTTTGCAAGTTTACAATGGCGAAACACCGCAAACTATTTTGCAAACTGAGCCTTTTTTCATCGATGAAATTGGCCTCGCCGAACACCTATCACCTACCCGAGCCAATGGCTTACTCAGTATGGTCAAAAGAATTAAAACCGAAGCGCTTCAATCGTTAAACCCATGAATGAACTCGAAGACCGCATTGTAGAAATGCTTAAAACCATTTATGACCCTGAAATCCCTGTCGACATTTTCGAACTAGGCCTTATCTATGAAGTGAAAATAGAAGAAGACAACGCTGTTTTCATCGACATGACCCTCACTTCACCAAACTGCCCTGTCGCCGAATCTTTACCAAAAGAAGTAGAGGATAAGGTGGCAAGTGTTGAGGGGGTCAATACTGCAAAGGTCAATATTGTGTTTGATCCGCCCTGGGACAAAGACATGATGAGTGAAGAAGCGAAACTCGAACTAGGCTTTTTATAATTATTGACGCGTACAGGTAAAGCGTTTTAAGCGAAAAGCTATTTCGTCGTAAAATTCAAAAGTCAGACTTTTGTTAGTGAGCATGATAATTTTTGCCCGAAGTGTATCTGTAGGGCGGGCAATTGACAGCACTTCTCCTTTACCATCTAGCCAAAAACTATTGTTTTCAAAAACAGCAGAATCTGTGACCATATTTTGTCCGAAATAGGCATAGCTATAGGTACTTTTGCCGCTGAGTTGCTCACCAGTAAATGTAAAGCTGCCTGCCGCAAGGCTATCATAAAACAAGAAGCCAGCACCATCTTCAATACGAACAACATTTACTGCCCAAGACCCAGGAAGAAGTTTTGCTGCTTTTTTTGCCTTGGTGCAACCCTGTAGTGCAATAAAGAAAACAAATACAACTAAAATAGACCCTAAATTTCCAACGCTTCTTGGTTTCATGCCAATGCAATTTGAACCATACACTTGACCCCTATTTCGAGGGCTTGTTCGTCAATATCAAAGCGCGGATGGTGAACCGCATGCACAATACCCTTTTCTTGATTTCCTACACCCAGTCTAAAGAAACACACCGGTTTTTCTTGGCTATAGAACGCAAAGTCTTCAGCTGTCATTCGCAAGTCTAAGCTTTTCACCTGATTGACGCCAAGCGTATTGATTAAAATTTCTTCTACACGAGCGCTTAAAGCGGGGTCGTTTTTAAGAAAGGGATAACCCTTGGCGATATGCAATTTGATTTTTGAACCAGTTTCAGCACTTATTTTTGCGGCTTGCGCTTGCATCAATTCATGCGCTTGCGCACGCCATTGTTCATCCATTGTTCTGAAGGTACCTTTGATTTGTGCGGTACCCGCAACTACGTTGGTGCTCCCTAAAGCTTCGAAACGGCCAAAAGTAAGTACTTGCGGCACCATTGGTGGACACTTTTGGTGGAGGTCGGCTTTACAAGCTTGCATCCAAGCCATACCTGCATCTATTGGATTGATGAAACGCGCAGGCAAAGCGCCGTGTCCGCCAACACCTTCAATATCTATGTGCAATTCATCGCTAGAAGCCATGTAAAGTCCGCTTCGGAGCCCTACCTCGCCTACTGGCATTTCAGGATACACGTGAAGTGCAACCAATTCGGAAACGCTCGGATTTTCGAGCACACCAGCTTTCAGCATTAAAGTAGCGCCGCCTGGGCTTTGTTCTTCGCCCGGCTGAAAAATAAGTTTTATAGGGCGTTGCAGTGCTTCTTTGTGTTGAGACAACACAACAGCTGCCCCCAGTAAAATAGCTGTATGGACGTCATGGCCACAGGCATGCATCCAACCTTCGTTTTGACTCTTGTAAGGCACCTCATTGAGCTCCTGAATGGGCAGCGCATCAAGATCAGCGCGCAAACCAAGACAACTTGCATTTTGGTCATGCCAACTTGCACGAATAACAGCAACTACACCGGTTTCGGCCACACCTTTCTGATATGAAATGCCGTATTTTTCAAGAACCTCACACACGTAGTCCATGGTTTTCCATTCTTGAAAAGAAGGCTCCGGATGCATATGCAGGTGCCTGCGCCACGCTTGTAGCTCAGCCGCTAATTGGGCAATGCTTTTTTCAATTTCAGTTGCTATCATTTTGAAAAACGCCTTGAAAACCTGAAATAATTAATTGAAAGGCAACGTAGGTCATAAAAAGACCAAATACAAGCTTAACCCATGCTTCAGGCAGTTTTAAACTTAGTTTTGACCCAACAAACGCTCCTATGATAAATGTACTGCCAATCAGTAATCCAAAACGCCAATTGACGTTGCCACTTTTCCAATAATTAAAAACCGCTAAAACAAGTACGGGTAATGACAAAACGAATAAAGAGGTGCCTTGCGCTTGATGCTGACTGAGTCCTAGAATGAACACCAATGCGGGCACAATTACAACACCGCCACCAATACCCACTAAGCCACTTAACATTCCTGCTGCAATACCGATAATACATAAAGCGAGGATGGTTTGTATACTCATATTTTCAAATTTAAGAAGAATACTGATTAATCAATCAAAAGATTACAACCTCTGATATCCGTTGCTTCAAGTCTTCCTTCTACTGTAAAACCATCGTTTTGTATGCGGCCTAAATCATCTGTTTGGATAAAACTACAAGACCACTGATTGGCTAAATCAATGAAGTTGATGCCGCCTTTTTGCCCGTCGGGAACATATGAAAAAGGATCATAGGCATCGCGAATGAACACTTTACACCAAGCCGGTGTTTTGAAAATAGCTGTTTCAGGATTGAAATAAGCTTGAGAGAGTAGTTCGGTCATGCCGTATTCTGAATAAATCTTGGGAACATGAAAACCAACTTTTAGTGCTTCGTGCAACTCGATTTTGCTCAGTTCCTTTCGTCTGCCTTTCATACCACCTGTTTCTAGTATGAGTGCCTCAGACAAATTCAAGCCTAATTCGGCAAGGTCAAGTAAGGCATAAGCCACGCCAAAAATAAACGCTCGCCTCCCTTGATGCAGCGCTACTTTATAAACTTCTTGCACTTCTTGCAGCTCAGAAAGATAATAACCCGAAAGTTTGTTTTGACTAGCAGCAATCAGTTGATCCACCATATAAATGAGGCTGGAGTCTCCGTTTTCTAAGTACGATGGCAAAAGCGCTATAAAAACAAATTGATCAGCGGGGCCAAATTCTCGCTCAAACCCGAGCATTAAGGAACTGTTGTACCAAGCTAGATCATGGACAATGTGCTGGCTTCTTTGTTGTAGGGTGGTCCCGCTAGAAAGAAATGTTTTTTGCTCAGTAAGACCTTCCGGTAAGACGCGATGGGTTTTGAAAAACGAAATGGGTAAAAATGGAATTTCTTGAAGTGTTTGCGGCCGAGGAGTACCAAGTAGCTCAACATAGGAGCGATAAATGGGTACATTTTTATATTGCCGCTCAAAAGTTTCGAGGGCAACCTTTTCAAAATTTTCAGGGTTCAAGTGCTGCAAAAATGAACGGGGCTCCATGCAACAAAGTTAGGTCTAAACGATGAGCTATTCATGAGAAAAGCAGTAATTTTGAACATTGCAAGCCCTAGCTTGTTGGAGAAACAACACTTATGAAAAAAACTGGCGTCTTATTAATTCAGCTCGGCACCCCAGATTCACCTCGTGTGAGCGATGTCCGCAGTTACCTTTCCGAATTCCTCAACGATCCGCGCGTCATTGACCTCCCTTATTTGATTCGCAAAATATTGGTCAATGGCATCATTGTGCCTTTTAGAGCTCCTAAGTCTGCAAAAATTTACAAAGAGCTCTGGGAACTCGGAGAAGGCGAGTCGCCGTTACTTACACACACGCTAGCCTTGCAAGCGCTTTTGCAAAAGAATTTTGAAGGAGAAGATGTCACCATTGAAATGGCGATGCGCTACAAAAACCCATCCTTAGATTCAGTACTTGAAAAAATGCGCTTGGCCAACTATGATCGTATTGTCTTGTTGCCTTTATTTCCGCAATACGCTTCTGCTTCATCAGGTTCGGCCATTGAAAAAGCCATGAATATCATTCGCAAGTGGTGGGTTATTCCTGAAATCAAAATAATTAGCCAATTCTATGACAACCCTGGCTACATTCATTCTATAGTTGATAACGCTAAGAAATTTCAACTTTCTGACTACGATCACATATTATTCTCTTACCACGGTCTTCCTGAAAGACAGGTAGACAAAGTTTATGAGGGCACTGATCTTTGTGGGGACCAACCTTGCGAACTCGAGGTCAACGAAAAGAATAAATTCTGCTACAAAGCCACTAGTTATGCAACTACCCGGCTTATCGCCAAAGAATTGGGTCTCACTGAAAAAGATTACACCGTTTGTTTTCAGTCTAGGCTCGATAAAAAATGGCTGACCCCCTTCTCTGATAAGGTAGTTGAGGAATGGGCAGAAAAAGGCGCTAAAAAACTTCTAGTGTTTAGCCCTGCATTTGTCGCAGATTGCTTGGAAACCCTCATTGAAATTGGCGACGAATACCAAGAGATCTTTGAAGAAAAAGGCGGCGAAAAAGTACAGCTTGTCCCGAGCTCCAATACACATCCTGCTTTTGTAGAAGGATTAACACAACTGATTAGAGAGCAGCTCTAGTGCTTTTGAACAAAAAAGCACTTACCTTTGCAACGCAAAATAGAATAACGCAATTTAGACTCATGAATTATAAAGTAAAAGACATCAGCCTCGCAGATTGGGGGCGCAAAGAAATCAAATTGGCTGAAGCAGAAATGCCAGGCCTTATGGCGCTTCGCGAAGAATACGGAGCCAGCAAACCACTTGCAGGTGCACGCATCGCAGGTTGCTTGCACATGACCATTCAAACAGCCGTTCTCATTGAAACATTGGTTGAATTAGGTGCTGAAGTAACTTGGTCTTCATGTAACATCTTTTCAACGCAAGACCACGCCGCAGCAGCAATCGCCGCAGCTGGTATTCCGGTATTTGCATGGAAAGGCATGAACGAAGAAGAATTTGATTGGTGTATTGAGCAAACTTTGTTCGCATTTGAAGGTGGCAAAGCCCTTAATATGATCCTGGACGACGGTGGAGACCTCACCAACATGGTGTTTGACCGCTTCCCTGAACTCACTAAAGATATCAAAGGACTTTCTGAAGAAACCACAACTGGTGTTCACCGCTTATATGAGCGCAAGAAAAATGGCACACTTGTGATGCCTGCAATCAATGTCAATGACTCTGTCACCAAATCTAAGTTTGACAACAAATACGGTTGTAAAGAATCATTAGTAGATGCGATTCGTCGTGCTACTGATGTCATGATGGCTGGAAAAGTTTCAATTGTTTGTGGTTACGGAGATGTAGGTAAAGGATCTGCTGCTTCTTTACAAGGTGCAGGTGCCCGCGTCATCGTTACTGAAATCGACCCAATTTGTGCGCTTCAAGCAGCCATGGATGGTTTTGAAGTAAAGCCACTCGATAAAGTGATCCACCTAGCTGATATCATTGTTACCGCAACCGGAAACAAAAACATCGTGGTAGGTCGTCATTTTGAAGCCATGAAAGACAAAACAATCGTTTGTAACATTGGTCACTTCGACAACGAAATCGATATGGCTTGGTTAAATGCAAACTATGGTCAATCTAAAATGGAAATCAAACCACAAGTTGACCTTTACGACGTAAAAGGCAAAGACATTATTGTTTTAGCTGAAGGTCGTTTGGTAAACCTTGGTTGTGCAACAGGTCACCCATCTTTTGTGATGTCTAACTCATTCACCAACCAAACTTTAGCTCAACTTGAGCTTTGGAACCACTCAGACAACTACGAAAACGACGTTTATACCCTACCTAAGCACCTCGATGAAAAAGTAGCACGCTTACACCTTTCTAAAATTGGTGTAGAGCTTGAGACTTTATCTGAAGAGCAAGCCGCTTACATTGGCGTAACTGTTGCTGGCCCATTCAAATCCGAACACTACCGCTACTAAAATCTGGTAGTCAAGCCATAAAAAAAGCCCTTACAATTGTAGGGGCTTTTTTTTGTGCATGCTTTTCAAGTTTTGAAGAATAGCACATTTCGTACTATCTATGAAATCGGGATATGAAATTGGGAATTAATCTAAGGTTTGAACCGATCAAAAACGATAAGTTAAGCCTCCTTGAAAGATCGGGCCACCCAAACCTATTTCAGAACTGAGTGCTAAATTATAATTGATCAGGTATTGAAAACCATAACAGACCCTGAAGGATACAGGAACAACAAAATCAAGGGCGTTAGGCTGAGTACTTACTAAAGTATCGTTGATATAAACTTTTCGCCAACGCATGTTGCCGCCTACTGCTAGGCCGATGTATTGATCAAAATTAGGATTTAACGAGCCCAAATGGAAGTCAAAACGAAACTGCGGGCGGAATCTTTGTTTGGAAATCTGGTAATTATTGGTAACATAATTCCATTGATTGTTAAAGAAAGAAGTATCCACCTTTGCGTATTGGGCACTTGCTTGTGTGTATATGAAATCAAGTCCGACGCTGACGTCATCTCCAATCATGTACATCAGGCGCAAACCTGAAGGCGCAATACCATTATAGTTGACGTTTGTGCCTAAGGGAATCCCCTCATTGATTTCCATGCTGGCGCGCATAATGTTTGGATATCCGAGATAAGCCGTAGCGGTAAAGTTACCCCTAAACAAAGCTTGAGCCCGAACTCCATAGGAGAACAGGCTCAACAAGGCAATACTAAAAATGATTTTCATATTAAGCTTCCATCATTTTGATCAAGTTCAAGGCTGAACCAGCTCTGAACCATTCAATTTGAGAGGCATTGTATGTGTGTTGTACTTGGATCTGCTCTGATGAACCATTGCTGTGCTTGATGAGCAGCGTAAGTGGTTTCTCCGGTGCAAAATCTTTGAGGTCGATAAAATCAAAAGTATCGTCTTCTTGGATTTTGTCGTAGTCAGCTTCATTGACGAAAGTGAGCGCGAGCATTCCTTGTTTTTTAAGGTTGGTTTCATGAATACGCGCAAATGATTTTACCAAAACAGCACGCACGCCTAAATGACGTGGTTCCATAGCTGCATGCTCACGCGATGAACCTTCACCGTAGTTGTGGTCACCTACGACGATTGATGGAACACCAGCAGCTTTGTATGCACGTTGTACTGCAGGAACTTCTGCGTATTCACCTGTTAATTGGTTTTTCACTTTATTGGCCTCACCATTAAATGCGTTTTCAGCACCAATGAGCATATTATTTGAAATGTTGTCAAGGTGACCGCGGTAACGCAACCAAGGACCTGCCATTGAAATGTGGTCAGTGGTACACTTACCTTTTGCTTTGATCAGTAGACGCGCACCGTTGATGTTTTCTCCGTCCCAAGCAGGGAAGTTCTCCAGAAGTTGAAGGCGCTGAGAATCTGGGGCTACAGCAATTTCTACAGCACTTCCGTCGGCAGCTGGAGCTTGATATCCGTTGTCTTCAACTGCAAAACCTTTGGTTGGCAATTCGTCTCCGAAAGGTGCTTGCAATTTTACTTGCTCCCCTTTGTCGTTGGTTAAAGTATCCGTGAGTGGATTGAAACCAAGGTCTCCGGCAATAGCCAATGCTGCAACCATTTCAGGGCTCGTTACAAAGGCGTGTGTATTCGGGTTGCCATCGGCTCTTTTAGAAAAGTTTCTGTTGAAAGAGTGAACGATGGTGTTTTTCTCTTGCTTTTCTGCACCTTCGCGTGCCCACTGACCAATACATGGCCCACAAGCGTTTGTAAATACTTTGGTACCCATTTTTTCAAATTCAGCAAGAATGCCATCGCGCTCTGCTGTGTAGCGAACTTGTTCAGAACCTGGATTGATCCCAAATTCTGCTTTTGGCGTAATACCCATGTCAACTGCTTGCTTGACGATAGACGCCGCACGTGCTAAATCTTCGTAAGATGAATTGGTACAAGAACCAATAAGCCCCCACTCTACTTGAAGTGGCCAACCGTTTGCTGTAGCCTCGGCGCGCATTTTAGAAACTGGAGTTCCGCGGTCTGGCGTAAACGGACCATTCACGTGAGGTTCTAGTTCACTTAGGTTGATTTCAATGAGTTGATCGAAGTATTTTTCTGGTTCAGCGTAAACTTCTTGGTCACCGGTAAGGTGCTCTGCAATGGCGTCTGCCGCTTTAACAACCTCTTCACGACCTGTTGCCTTAAGGTATCTACGCATTGATTCGTCGTAGCCAAATGTAGAAGTAGTAGCGCCGATTTCAGCACCCATATTACAAATAGTTCCTTTTCCGGTACAAGACAAAGAAATTGCACCTTCGCCGAAATACTCAACAATTGCACCTGTTCCGCCTTTTACAGTTAAGATATCAGCTACTTTTAAAATGACATCTTTAGCAGAAGTCCAGCCATTAAGTTTACCTGTTAATTTTACACCGATGAGTTTAGGAAATTTCAATTCCCAAGCCATTCCGGCCATGACATCTACTGCATCAGCACCACCAACACCAATAGCCACCATACCGAGACCACCTGCATTTACGGTGTGAGAGTCTGTACCAATCATCATACCGCCTGGAAAAGCATAATTTTCAAGAACAACTTGGTGAATGATACCCGCTCCTGGTTTCCAGAAACCGATGCCGTATTTGTTTGAAATAGAAGACAAGAAGTTGAATACTTCGTTGTTTTGGTTCAAAGATTCTTGAAGATCTTTACTTGCACCTACTTTAGCTTGAATAAGGTGGTCAGCATGCACTGTTGAAGGCACAGCTACGCGTTTTTTTCCGGCTTGCATAAATTGCAACAAAGCCATTTGAGCGGTAGCATCTTGCATCGCTACGCGGTCTGGTGCGAAATCTACGTATGATTTTCCTCTTTCGTAAGCTGCACTCGCTTCTCCTTCCCACAAGTGAGCGTAAAGAATTTTTTCTGATAAAGTAAGCGGTCTGCCAACTACTTTTCGCGCAGCGGCAATGCGTGCAGGGTAGCGTTCGTAAACGCGTTGAATCATGTCGAGGTCAAATACTTTCATAATACTGAATTGTAAGGATATTTTTGCGCATCAAATTTACGGAATTAAAACTATTTACGCTCGTTCATTTTGCTAAAAAATACATATCAATCTGGGCAATTTTTACTCATTTAGCAAAATCACTTAAATTTATATTTCCTGCTTCATCAGGTATAGCCTATAAATATGAATTAATGACAAGTACGCAGTTGTGCAGATTATTCAAAATGGTAATGGTGGGATTAAAGATATTACACTTGAAAACTTTACCACGTTGCATCAAAAATAAGCCTCAACTTTTCAAAACAAATAATTGATCATGCATTTGATTTATTCATTACTCATCATAATATTTCTCTCAAGTAGCGATGAAGTGTTTCAGCGCGGCAGAGCATCCTATTACGCGCAGTCGATGAATGGTCAGCGTACTGCTTCAGGAGAACGGTATTTTTCTGATAGCCTAACGGCTGCACACGCACGTCTTCCGTTTGGAACGAGGGTGAAAGTTCGCAACCTGAAAAACGACTCCATTGTTGTTTTGCGCATCAAATTTAAGGATTTAAAATGATTTCCCTAAGTGCTCTTCGCTAAAAAATATAGTTTGTTCACCTTCAAATTGGAATGACTTTTTTAAATACTAAAAAACTTAATTTTGTACGCGATGGCATTACACATGTAGCGCTTGAGCATTTTTGACACGATCGCGCAACAATGAAAATAAAACCTTTTGAAAATCTCAAAATCATCGACCTCTCTACCGTTTTAGCGGGACCATCGGTAGGTACCTTTTTTGCAGAGTTGGGCGCTCGCGTTATTAAAATCGAGCATCCTATCCATGGCGATGTCACCAACACTTGGCGCTTGGCTACTGAAAATCCGTTGGCTCCAAGTGCTTACTATTCAAGTGTTAATTATGGCAAAGAACTCTTGAAACTTGATTTTCTAAAAGCGCAAGATTACGCTCGTTTTTTGGAGGAATTAAGCGACACAGATGTGGTCTTAATGAATTTCAAAAAGGGAGATGATACCAAGCTCAAACTTGATCCAAAAACACTTTGGAAACTGCAACCCAAGCTCATCATCGGGAAAATCACGGGTTTTGGTTCGGAAAACGACCGGATTGCGTATGACCTCATTTTGCAAGCCGAGACGGGTTTTATGTCCATGAACGGGACACCAGAAAGCGGCCCCACAAAAATGCCGGTGGCACTCATTGACGTGTTGGCCGCGCATCAGCTCAAGGAAGGTTTGCTACTCGCTTTACTGCAAAGAGCAAAGGCCCCCAAAGGTCAGGTAGTGAGCGTCTCACTTTACGACGCAGCCATCTCCAGTTTGGCAAACCAAGCTTCCAATTACCTCATGGCTCAACATGTGGCTCAGCCCATTGGCAGCCTGCACCCGAATATTTCCCCTTACGGCGAAATTTTCAAAACACTTGATCAAAAAGACATCACCTTTGCGATTGGTTCTCATGCTCATTTCGAGAAACTTTGCCAGGTTCTGAATTTGTCTGCTGTTTTAGAAAATCCACTTTATAAAGAGAATCAGCTCAGGGTAAAAAACCGTTTTTTATTGGCCAAGGAAATTCAACTTGCGGTCCAAGAAAGAGCAGCCGAAGAATTATTCAATGCATTAGTTGCTATAGGCGTTCCAGTGGCCATTATCAAAAATATGGCTGAAGTTTTTAACGACAGCGCAGCACAAGCTTTAGTAAGAGTTGAAGCAATACAAGGTCAAAATACCAAAAGAGTCACACAACTTGCTTTTCAAATTTCCGATGATCCGAACGCCTGAAACTGAACAAGAATGGAGTGCTTATTACCAATTGCGCTATGAAATACTGAGGGCTCCGTGGGGGCAAGTGCCAGGTTCAGAAAAAACCAACGATGAAGCTGCGCATCAGCACTTTGCGTATTTCAATACCGCCAATGAAATTCTTGGTGTCGGACGCCTAGACATTTTGGATAGTTCAAAAGCACAAATTCGCTTTATGGCTGTCGCATCGAATTTACAGAAAACGGGAGTCGGGCGTCAATTGATGCAACAGATGGAAAACATTGCAAAAGCAGCTGGTATTCAAACCATTGACCTGCATGCACGAGAACAGGCCATGGACTTTTATAAAAAATTAGGCTACCATTACATCGAAAAATCTCATTTACTCTTCAGTGAAATTCAACATCATTTAATGTCAAAACAATTGTAAGCGATGACAGAAAACGACTACCTTCTTCAAGAATTTTATAAAATCATCACTCCCAACAAGGTTGAACTATTTGAGAAAATTGCCGCCCAACGCAGCAAGCATTTAGTCATCGCCCTGGAAAATATCCAACAAGACCACAACGCCTCAGCCGTAATGCGCAGTATGGATTGTCTGGGTTTTCAAGAACTACACCTGGTCGAAAAAAATAATCGTTATGAATTTCAACGAGATATCGCACTTGGGGCTGCCCGTTGGCTAGACGTGGTTCAGCACCAACAAGAACCTGAGCCTGTTTTGGATGCCATTGAGCATTTGCGAAACAAGGGCTATAAAATTGTAGCCACCACACCTCATCGAGATGCCTACACGCCACAAAACCTACCCTTAGACCAACCCATTGCTTTATTTTTTGGCGCTGAAAAACATGGTATTTCAGAAGAACTTCAAAACGAAGCCGATTATTTTGTCAAAATTCCGATGCATGGTTTCACCGAAAGCTACAATGTTTCAGTTTCTGCAGCCATATTAATGAGTGCGCTCAGGACAAGAATGCAACAAGAAAACATCCCATTTATCTTGAGTACTGAAGCGCAAACTGAACTGAAGATAAGTTGGTGTGAAAAAATTTTAAATGGAGGGCCTGCCCTTGCTGAAAAATATAGAGCAGAATTTAAAAAAGATTTCTAACTTTGGTTGTATACTCAACATAAACAACAACTTATGGGAAAAGGAGACAAAAAAACGACCAAAGGAAAAAGAGCCATGGGCTCTTACGGCATCACTAGAAAACGCAAAGAAGAGCAAGTAATGCCTGCACCAAAAGCGAAAAAAGAAAAAGCGACGAAAGAAGCAAAACCAAAGGCCGCTGCTAAAAAACCTGCAGCGAAAAAGCCAACTACAAAAACTGCAAAATGATTTCAAAGAGCTGCATCCGCAGCTCTTTTTTTTTGCACCTTTGTAGCGTAAAATATACCGCATAATCAATCAAACATGAAACACAATTTTGGCGCAGGTCCCTGCATTTTACCACAAGAAGTATTTGAACAGGCAGCCGCTGCCGTACTAGATTTCAATGGGCTTTCTATCCTTGAAGTTTCACACCGACACAAAGATTTTGTTGCCGTCATGGACGAAGCGCTTGATTTAGTAAAGAAAGCACTCAATGTTCCTGCTGGTTATTCTGTGGCTTACCTGCAAGGTGGCGCCACATTAGGCTTTACCATCGCTGCACTCAATATGCAACGCGCCAACAAAAAAGCTGGCTACATCAATACAGGTACTTGGGCTAGTGGTGCTATCAAAGAAGCCAAAAAGGTAGGGCTTAACGTTGATGTTTTTGCTTCCTCTGAAGACCAAAAATTCAGCTACATCCCTAAAAACTACACCATTGCCGATGACCTCGACTTCGTGCATTTCACTAGCAATAACACCATCTACGGTACCCAATTCAAAGAAATCCCACATACCAAGCATCCTTTGGTTTGCGATATGTCTTCAGATATTTTTTCCAAAGAAATCGATGTGGCCGCCTATGATTTGATTTATGCTGGTGCTCAAAAGAATTTAGGGCCAGCAGGTGCCACCCTATATATTATCAAAGACGACGCATTGGGCAAAAGCAGCGCTGATTTCATGCCTACCTACCTTGACCTCAAGCAGCATGTAGAAAAAGAATCGATGCTCAATACCCCACCTGTTTTCAGTGTATACGTGGCCATGCTGAACTTGCGTCACCTATTAGCTAACGGTGGTGTTCAAGCACAAGAACTAAAAAATGAAGCAAAAGCCAAATTGCTTTACGATGCCATTGATCAACTTGATGCCTTTAAAGGAAATGTTGCTACAGAAGACCGCTCTTTAATGAATGTCACCTTTGCTTTGACAGACGAAAGTCGCACAGCTGACTTCGATGCACTTTGGAAAGGCGCGGACATCGTAGGCTTGCCAGGGCACCGTTCAGTTGGCGGTTATCGTGCCTCTTTATACAATGCACTTCCACTTGAAAGCGTTCAAGTATTGGTCGATGTCATGAATGAATTTAACCGCAAAGGATAAGCCATGAAAATACTTGCAAACGACGGCATCTCAGATCTTGGTAAATCTTTACTAGAAGCAGCAGGGCATATTGTCAGTACAGACAAAGTGGATCAAGCAGCATTAGCAACAGCTATCAATGCGCAAAATTTTGACGCTGTGCTCGTGCGCAGTGCCACTACGGTGCGCAAAGAAGTCATTGATGCTTGCCCGAATTTAAAACTGATCGGACGCGGTGGTGTTGGCATGGACAACATCGATGTCGCTTACGCCAGAGAAAAAGGCCTCACCGTTATAAATACCCCTGCGTCTTCCTCTCAATCCGTGGCCGAATTGGTCATGGGGCAATTGTTTTCGATTTCTCGCTTTTTAAACAATTCATTCAAGGAAATGGATGGCGGAGATTTCTCTGCCCTTAAAAAAGCCTTTGCAAAAGGTGTTGAATTGCGAGGGAAAACACTTGGTATTATTGGCTTTGGTCGTATTGGTCAATGTTTGGCATCTTACGCCTTGGGCGCTGGCATGAAAGTCATTGCCATAGAACGCAGAGCACGCATCCAACCCATCACACTCAAAATTGGTGGTCAGACCATTGAAATTCCAGTAAAAGTAGTTGACTCTTTACCCGATGCTTTACCGCAACTAGATTACATCTCTATTCATGTTCCTAAACAACCAGATGGCGCAGCAGTTTTAGGCGCTCATGAATTTTCTTTGATGAAAAAAGGGGTGCGTTTGGTCAATACTGCACGTGGTGGCGTCATCGACGAAAACGCTTTGCTGCTGGCGCTTGAAGAAGGCAAGGTTGCAGCTGCGGCCCTCGATGTTTACGAAAACGAGCCCAACCCAATGCCTGCACTTTTAAGTCATCCACGAATTGCATGTACGCCGCACATTGGTGCAGCAACCCTCGAAGCTCAAGATCGTATTGGAGAAGAACTCGCTGATCTCATCATTGAATTCGCAAAAAATCATTGATTCAACAAGCTCTGCTCAGTTAATGTGCAGCGCAACTTGAAGGCTTTTTGATCAAGAAAAATAAAACAAAATAAAAAAGGAGCACGCGTGCTCCTTTTTTATTTTGCGTTCATGAAAGAACAATGAATTTGGTGAAGACTTAATTTATTCAGCAATAATTTGAATTTCGTCGATGCTGTCTCCTTGTCTGATGTCATCAATCACATCTAACCCTTCGGTAACTTTTCCAAAAACCGTATGGTTGCGGTCGAGGTGTGCGGTATTGTTTCTTGAATGACAAACAAAAAACTGAGAACCACCTGTATTTCTTCCGGCATGTGCCATGGATAAAACACCGCGGTCATGGAATTGATTTTCTCCGTTCAATTCACAATCGATTTGATAACCTGGGCCACCTGTACCTGCCATCCCTGAAGCACCTTCACGCGTGTTTGGGCAACCGCCTTGAATCACGAAGTCAGATAAAACACGGTGCCATTTTAGACCGTTATAAAAACCATCATTGGCTAATTTCACAAAGTTGGCCACCGTATTTGGTGCATCGTTTTCAAAGAAGCTCACGTGCATGTCTCCTTTGTTTGTTTTGATAATTGCTTTCATCTTTTATTTTTTGCAAAGTTAAGGTGATTTTTGTGCTTTTCTTGTTGAAAACTCAGTTGATAAAGCACTTTTTGTTAAGGTTGTGAGCGCTGAAGTGAATGTTAAATTTGTATTGAAGCAAACCAAAACCACGATGTTCAGTTCATTTACCAAGAAAAAATTGACCGACAACCAAGTTGCCAACGTTTTTATAAATGGCATCTTTGATAGCGTTGACAAAGGTTTTGCCGAAGTTGCTGCCATGATCAACGAAGACAGCGCTTTTGTTGTTTCACCGAACATTGCCCCTTCAGACAGCGCTCATTTTGGACTCATCATTGTTGTTGGCAATCTTTCCTTCTTAGAAAGTACTTTTGAACCAGATCAGGCGGCAAGAGTAGAACAACTCATTTTTGAAAAATTAGCACGCGTTTATGAAATGGAACTCTATGCGTTTCAACAAATGATCCGCGATTACCAAAGTTTCATCATGCGTGTGAATCATCCTTCGAAAAACTGGATTTACGGCATGTCAAAAGCCATTTTTCATAAGTACGAGCTCTATGAATACCAAGACGACTACTTCAAAAAAATGCAGGCACCCAATCCTCTCTTCCTGAAAAGAATGGATGAAATTGTTTCCAACTTCGTTTGGGACTGGGATGCCTTTTTCAAGAAATTCAGACTCTAAACAAGCACCGATTTACACCGGCAACTCTTCACTTTCGTGAATGGGTTTTCTAAACACTATCTTGCCGTCAAACATATCCATTACTACATTTTTGGACTTGTCTATATTTTGCGCCAGCAGTGCTTTTGATAATTCATTCAGTACTTGTTTTTGAATCACGCGCTTCACAGGTCGTGCGCCAAAGAACGGATCATATCCCAATTCCAGAATATGGTCAAAGGCATCGGGTGTTAGCATCAATTGAATTCCCATCTCCTTGAGTTTTAACTTCAAAGCATCGAGCTGCAACTGAACAATTTGCGCCACATTGGTGCGTGTCAAAGGCAAGAATAATATTTGCTCATCGATGCGATTGAGAAACTCTGGGCGAATATTTTGCTTTAATAAATCTAAAACCTCCACCTTAGTTCTTTCTGCAATTTCAGGGAAATCTTGTTCTCTAACTTTTTCGAAACGCTCGTGAATCAAGGACGAGCCGAGATTTGAAGTCATAATGATCAAGGTGTTTTTGAAATTCACCAAACGTCCTTTGTTGTCTGTGAGCCTGCCATCATCTAGAACTTGTAATAAAATGTTAAAGACATCCGGATGCGCTTTTTCAATTTCGTCGAGCAAAACAATGGAATAAGGCTTACGTCTGACTGCTTCTGTGAGTTGCCCACCTTCTTCGTAGCCAACATATCCCGGAGGCGCACCAACCAAACGGCTTACTGTATGCTTTTCTTGATACTCACTCATGTCTATACGGGTCAGGGCATTCTCGTCATTGAACAAGTAGGACGCTAAGGCCTTTGCCAATTCGGTTTTTCCGACACCAGTGGTTCCTAAAAAGATGAAGGATCCAATCGGGCGCTTGGCATCTTGTAAGCCTGCACGGCTTCTACGAATGGCATCTGAGAGTGCAATTATGGCTTCCTCCTGCCCTACTACACGCTGGTGCAGTTCTTCTTCCAAGCGCAAGAGTTTATTGAGCTCGCTTTCCAACATTTTACTTACCGGAATACCCGTCCATTTGGCAACAACATCTGCGATTTCCTCCACATCGACCTCCTCTTTGATCATGCGGTGTTCGCCTTCCATTTGCTCCTGAGCCACTTTCATGGCCTCTAGCTTGCGTTCCTCTTCCTTGATTTTACCGTAGCGCAATTCGGCTACTTTTCCGTAATCGCCATTGCGTTCTGCCACTTCGGCTTCAAATTTCAAGGACTCAATTACTTCTTTGGTTTTCTGCAGGCCGTCAATAATTTCTCTTTCGGCTTGCCAACGTGTTTGCAAAGTCAATTTTTGAGCATTGAGCTCAGCAAGCTCTTTTTCAACCACTTCCATCCGTTTGTTGTCATTTTCCCGAAGAATGGCGGCTTTTTCAATTTCTAGCTGCATGATTTTGCGTTCCACTTCATCTAATTCTTCAGGTTTTGAATTGATTTCCATGCGCAATTTTGAAGCGGCTTCATCGATGAGATCGATTGCTTTATCTGGCAAATGTCTTTCTGTGATATAACGCTGAGATAGCTCTACAGCGGCAATGATTGCGGCATCTTTAATGAGTACTTTGTGGTGATTTTCATATTTTTCTTTGATGCCCCGAAGTATTGAAATAGCATCTTCAGTGCTTGGCTCATCGACCAAAACGGTTTGAAAGCGGCGTACCAATGCCTTGTCTTTCTCAAAGTATTTTTGATACTCATTAAGTGTTGTTGCGCCAACCGCTCTTAGCTCGCCTCTTGCCAATGCAGGCTTCAAAATATTGGCTGCATCCATGGCTCCATCTCCTCCGCCAGCTCCTACCAATGTATGAATCTCATCTATAAATAAAATGATTTCTCCTTCCGCTGATATTACTTCTTTAACAACAGATTTTAGCCGCTCTTCGAATTCACCTTTGTACATGGCACCGGCAATGAGGGACCCCATATCTAAAGAGTAGACCGTTTTGGTCTTTAAATTTTCTGGGACATCACCATTGATAATGCGGTGTGCTAAGCCCTCCGCAATCGCGGTTTTCCCGACACCCGGCTCACCGATCAGGATCGGATTGTTTTTTGTGCGTCGGGTTAGGATTTGCAAAACCCTTCTGATTTCGTCATCGCGACCTATCACCGGATCGAGTTTTCCTGCTTCAGCTAAGGCATTCAGGTTTTTTGCAAATTTCTCTAATGATTGATAATTGGCATCTTGATTGGGTGCCGATGTATTTGCTCCGTTTCTAAGTTCCATAATTTGTTGTTTTAAAATGTTTGTTTTTAATGATTCATCTTAAGTCTGCTTGCTAATCGATCTTCACGATAAACAAGTGCTCAAAGCTCAATCCAAAGCAATTTTTCACGCCATTATTTCCGATAAACACTTGAATTCGTGTCAAAATAGCAGGTTGGTGCCCAATTTTATAAAAAGTAACCTGACAATGTAACCATTTTAGGGAGGTGCCCGTTTGAGACAAACATGAGACTAGCTGTTCTGCTCTTATTTTCAAACTTCATTGCACTTTGTGCGCAGGCCAATACTGAGCCTCCCCAAAAGAGTGTCAATAAGGTTCAAGTGAAGGAAGGACAAACTGCCTACTCAATTGCCAAAGAACAGGGCTTAACGCTCAGACAACTACATAGCTATAACAATTTTGACCCAAAGGCAGATTTCTTGGTTACCGGAAGCTGGGTATATCTGCAAAAAAACGGTGTCTCAAAAGACACTTCTCCGGACAAACAACGCGATTAAAGGAGAATAAAATATTCCTGCATTCAGCCGCATGGGGCTTGCAGGGATTGTTTGTTGTTTGTTTGAAAGTCCCGCCTCGTGCGGGACTTTTATTTGATACAAATTTCAGTTGCTTTTTGTATTTTCGTAGCCATGCGAAAAATTTGCGTTTTGTTTCTTTTTGCATTGGTCTTCCAAAATAAGGCTTGGAGCCATGAATTTTACTTCGCATATGCAGAAGTGGCTTATAATGAACTTGCCCAACGTTTTGAAGGCACTGTCATTTTCACCACCCACGACCTCGAAAAAGCTCTTGACCCAAAAGGCTCACTCATCGGAAAGCTCGAACAATCTGACGAAAGCTCTCCAATCCGAGCTCAGCTTGAAAAATACATCAACCAACACTTAAGCATTCGATACGGTTGTGCACTGGATTCCAATGCTTTTGATGCCTTTTGCACAACTCAGTTTAGTTTAGAAGGAATCTCACCTCAACTCAATGGCACCATTGAATGTTTTGTATCTGCACCCGTGAGACTCATTTATTTGCCTGCAAGCTTAGGTTTACCTTATACCAATACCTTAAATGTCCACTTTGATGCTTTGTTCGATACTTTCTCAGGACAACAGAATAAGCTTACCCTCATTTATAGAAATCAAAAAGAAACCCTGAATTTTATTCCGGGAAAAGAAATTCAAAATATACCCTTGAAACCATGAAATACAGTTTACTCAGCCTTTCATTAGTACTCAGCACCATGGCTTTTTCACAAGCCAAATTTGCACAACTCGATCAAGAATTACCAACCGCAAATTCATATCGAACTGCATCAGGGGCGCCTGGTCATGCCTATTATCAGCAAAAAGCCGATTACAAAATGAACTTGGTACTTGACGACGCTAAGCAGCGCCTTGATGGTTTTGAAACCATTACCTACACCAATAATTCACCAGATAAACTCGATTATTTGTGGCTACAACTCGATCAGAACATTTATGACGAGAACTCAGACACGAAGTTGATTGAAGTGGAGAAAATGGAAAACTTCAAGAGTGTGGGCGATTTACGCAAACGTGATTTCAAATACGACGGCGGTTTTAAAATTGAGCAAATCACGAGCACTAGTGGTCAAAAACTCAGTTATTTCATCAATAAGACCATGTTGCGCATTGACCTTGCCAAGCCTTTGCTTCCGGGTCAAAGTATTTCTTTTCAAATTAAGTGGTGGTACAACATCAATGACCGCATGCAAGTGGGCGGTAGATCGGGCTACGAATATTTTGAATCCGATCAAAACTACCTTTACACCATTGCTCAATTCTTTCCACGCATGTGTGTCTATAATGATGTAACAGGCTGGCAAAACAAGCAATTCTTAGGACGTGGTGAATTTACACTCCCTTTTGGTGACTACGAAGTTTCCTTGACCGTTCCTGCTGATCACATTGTTGCAGCAACAGGCGAGTGTCAGAATTATGCCAGCATCTTGACACCTGAGCAACGCAAGCGCTACGAACAAGCCAAAAAATCAAATAGCCCTGTTTTAATTGTTACGCAAGCCGAAGCAGAGGCTGCTGAAAAAAATAAAAGTACCCAAACCAAAACTTGGGTTTACAAAGCACAAAATGTCCGTGACTTCGCTTTTGCCACCTCAAGAAAATTCATTTGGGATGCCCAAAACCAAACGGTGGGTTCAAAAAATGTACTTTGCATGAGCTATTACCCGAAAGAAGGCAATCCACTTTGGGAGCGTTATTCTACAAAATTGGTGGCGCATACCATCAAAACTTATTCCAAATACACCATCGATTATCCGTATCCGGTTGCCATCTCAGTTCACTCCAAATGGATTGGTATGGAATACCCAATGATTTGCTTTAACGGCGGTAGACCAGAAGCAGACGGAACTTACTCAGAAGGAGAAAAATATGGTATGTGGGGTGTAATTATCCACGAAGTTGGGCACAATTTCTTCCCGATGATCATCAATTCAGATGAGCGCCAATGGACCTGGATGGATGAAGGGCTCAACACTTTCGTGCAATACCTCACCGAACAAGAATGGGAACGAGGTTACCCTTCGCGTCGTGGGCCAGCCTACCTCATTGCCGATTACATGCGCGGTGACAAATCGGGTATTTCTCCGATCATGACCAACTCAGAATCCATCAAACAATTTGGAAACAACGCCTACGGAAAACCTGCAACTGCATTAAACATCCTCCGCGAAACCATCATGGGCCGCGAATTATTTGACTACGCCTTCAAAACGTATTGCGAACGCTGGGCCTTCAAACACCCTACCCCCGCAGATTTCTTCCGCACCATGGAAGACGCTTCTGCGGTTGACCTCGATTGGTTCTGGCGCGCTTGGTTTTATTCCACAGACAACGTAGACATCGCACTCACCGATGTCAAATGGTTTCAATTAAATACCCAAAACCCAGCGCTTGAAAAAGCCTTCCTTCAAAATAAGGACGCGCAAAAAGACGCCTTTATAGGAGACACGCGCAACAAAACAGCCATCACCACAACGGTCAATGAAAAAGATGCCAACATCAATGACTTCTATGCCAAACGAGATTTATATAAAGTGGATGCCCTCGATGAAAAAGCATATCAGTCTTTCTTGAGTAAAACCAGCCCTGAAGACCTCGCTTATTTGAATGCGGGCAAACAACTTTACGAACTCAGCTTTGAGAATATCGGTGGGATCGTGATGCCACTGATCATCGAAGCCACCTTTGCAGACGGCAGTACCAAGGTTGAACGCATCCCGGCTGAAATCTGGCGCATTGAAGAGCAAAAAGTGAGTAAAGTATTTATTTACGACAAAGAGGTGGTTTCATTCAGACTTGATCCTTTCTTAGAAACCGCCGACACCGACCTCGATAACAATACTTGGCCGCGTCAGTTGCAACCAACGCGTTATCAACTCTATAAGCAAGAGCAAACCAGAGAGAACCCGATGCAACGCCAACAGCGTTTAGAGCAAATGCAACGAGGGAATTAAGCGCTTTTACAATTTCTGAAAGGCAACGAGCTCCTGTTTTTCTGCAGATTTGAGCAGGTAATAATAGGTTCCTGTGGCCAGTTTTTGCAAATTGAAGCTGAGTATTTGCTGCCCAGCTCCTAAATAGGCATCGTGAATTTTCGCTTCTACTTTTCCTTGTTGGTTCACAATAAAAATTTCGTAGTGCGCACCCAGACTCCAAAACTTGAGTTGCTGTATGCCTAAACAAGGATTTGGAAACGCCAGCGCTTTAATGCCTTGGTTTGTGCTTTCAATGCTTTCAACTGCGCTAGTACAACCCTGTAAAAGGTCTAAATATTGAATGTTTTGTTCAAACAAGCTTTGAATAACATTTGGGTCCACTTCAAACCAGTCTTTGAGCAAACTCGCGTATACATCTCTAAAATCGATTTGCATCGGCAAACCTGCTTGGTTATTGACCTGATTAGGAATTTGCGGATTTGCGCCTACAATTCCAGTACTGATACAAGCGCCAAATAAAATTAAGGGTGCTGCATCACCATGGTCTGTACCTAAACTACCATTACTAGCAATCTGTCGACCAAATTCTGAGAAGGTCATGCCAGCAACGCGCTGTTCAAGCCCTAATAATTGTAAGTCATGTTGAAACGCACGGATGGCATCAGACAAGCGCTGCAACAAAATGGCATGTGCTCCTTCACTGACATCATTGGCATCCACTTGGGCATCATGGGTGTCAAAACCATTGATATTTAAAATGTAAACTTTGGTTTTCAGACCGCCTGAAATCATTTGGGCAATGTACTTTAATTGTACGGCCAACGGGTTTTGCGGATCATAAAGATTTGATAAAGAATTTCCGGCAACAGCAGCACTAGTGATTTGCTGCCCGTATTCGTTGGTCTGATTGATCAAGGTAGAAATGTATTCTATATGTGAACCGTAATAAGTTCCATCATTTATTACCGGAGTTAATGGCAAAACCGAGCTGCTAAATGGATCATTTACCGCATGGCTAAAATTTCCGACCAAGCCTTGACAAGTTGCCGAAACTTCTGAACCCATAGAAATAGCAAAAGGATCCGGGTAATCCACATTCGGATAAGCCTCTGGGAAATTAGGGTAGCTCGCATCAAAATAACGACCCAACCATCCACTCGTTTGATTGATATCCAAAGCACCGGTAGTCCAGATATCTGTAGACCTAAAGTGTGAGCGATTTGGTTCTGGATAGCCCACATTTTGAAGTACTGATAATTTTCCTTCGTTGAATAGTGTTTGCAGCCCCGTCATTTTAGGATGCAAGCCCACATCTGTGGTTAGGGGCAAAATACTCGATTCCGGAACCAAAATATTGGCGCGTTGTATGACTAATTCGGCATATTGATCTCGAGGGAAAACCATGTTTAGTCCATCATTACCGCCGTTCATCCGAATCAGCACAAGTACCTTGTCTTCAGCACTCTTGGGCACTTCAAACAAATGCTTCGCAACAGCCTGCATGGAAAATCCATTTTGTACGAATGGCAAGGAAATACTAGCCAGGGCACCTTTTTTAAGGAAACTTCTTCTTTTCATTAGTAGACATGGAATTGAGGCATTCTAAATAAAGTATTGAGTACAGCTTTCACTTTCTGAATGACGGGTAAAGAAAAAACTGGGTTTGTTGGGTCCGATAGATACTCGTTGTACTGAAGTGTCCATTCAAAATCTGGCAAGCCACCCGTAAGTAAACTTTTCAAATAAAGTTGATCTGCAGCGTCTATTGACTTGGGGCAAAACACCAAACAAAGATCTGCAATGACCTGAGGAGCTGAGTTCGGGTTTGATAAACCATTGAGTAAACCCAAAAAATTCAGAGAAAAATTTTGTCCGTTCATGGTTAGGCCATTTGTAGTCATGAGTAAGGCGATATCAAAGCGCTTTTTTAAATACGTGCTATTGATCCATAGCTTCGAAAAAGCTGGCGCTTGATAATAAGCAGTCCAGCCTGCTACGCTCGGTGGCGCACCGTACTCTTGTCCCATTTGATCGGCAATAGTGTACATCGCCAAATACATTTGATAATTTGTTTGCAAGTCTAAATTGAGTACGGACTGACTCGAATTAAACATGGAGAAAATAGTCTCGAGCGGAGACTTTATGATGGCTCCTCTGATACTGCTGTCATAAAAATGTTCGCTGCCAAACAATTGACTGAGTACAGGTTGAATCTCAAAGTTTGAAACGATTAAAGTTTGGGCCAGCGCCGAAATAATGTTTGTTTCTACCCAAGAGCTGATGTCGTAATTGACAAAATAGCGGTATAGTTTTCTACAAATATATTTTGCAGTCTCGGGCTGTGCGAAAATCAAATCGATGTAATCGAGGTGCTCGTTTGGTCCATTCGGACTGATTTGCTGGTTATTAAAATGATAAGATAAAGTCTTGGTACTGTTATCGTGAAGTAGCGGCATAAATTGGCTCGTTACTTGTGATTGTGTTGCGCTACGCACACCTTGAACGGTAAACCCAGTGAATATTTTCGCAGCTGCTGCAACATCTTGCTCTGTATAAGTCCCGTAATCACCTGCTGCCAATTGTGGGCCTTTGCCAATGGTGAAAAGTTCCAAAAGTTCTCGGCCAAAATTTTCATTTGGTGAAAAAACAGTATTTGTTGAACCATTTAAAAAAATGAGCATACACGGATCAGTGGCTACAGCCTTAACCAACGCCTTGACATTCCCCAAAGCGTGCTGCTGCAAAACGCTTAAAAACTGATACATGGCCCTCGCGTCTCCCGAAGTAGTGACACCAAAATGATTTTGCCAAAAAAAGAGCATCTTTTGATTCACATTGAGTTGCTCTTGGTTGATGTTTTTCATCAACCAAGCACCTAAAGATTTTCGACGTGCGTTCTCAGTTTGTTGATTGGCAGTAATTGCTGACGGATAAACCGCGTTTACCCAAGTTGTTCCCAAACTAACAATTTGCTCTTGTGGGTCATAGGCCAAAGGCTGGTCTAAAACGCTAGTATTCAATAATTGCGCGATCATTGCATTGAAACCCAAGTTAACCGCTTGATTAATCTGAGAAAAAGATGCACCAAAGGTAGTACGCCTCAATAAATGTGCGGCTTCCAAGTGTGTCCAAGGCCCTGTGTATGGGTTCATAAATAATTGTTTGAAAGAAAATTAGCGTTTTCTAACGTAAAAAGCAACCCTCTAGGGAGATTTACGTTCTAAAATCACAATAATTTAACTTAAATTTGTCTACCTACACTAACCTACATATTATGATCAAGAAGATATTCTTCTCTCTATTTTCGTTTGTTTTTATTTTCGTAACCAAGGCACAACAAAGTGTCACTTTCAATTTTACTGGTGCCATCCAAACCTGGACAGTTCCTGCTTGTGTTTATTCGATTCAGGTTGATGTCCGAGGAGCAAAAGGTGGAGGAATTCAAGCCACTCCATTTGTTGGCTCAGGTCAAGGTGGTAACGGTGCTCGTGTACAGCATGCAAACATTGCTGTAACACCGGGTCAAGTATTAGAAATTCGTGTGGGTGGCTGCCCAACCGGCCCAGCTGGTGGCTGGAATGGCGGTGGAAACGGCCACGCTAGCCCCTCTAACCCACAATATGAATCCAAAGGTGGAGGCGGTGCATCAGATATCCGTGTGACACCATATGCCATGAATAACCGCATTGTAGTAGCGGGCGGTGGCGGTGGCCGCTCTGGTGGTTCAGGTCAAACAAATTATCAGGCTTCAGGAGGTGCAGGAGGCTGCATCACAGGCCAAACTGGTTTAGGATCACCATTTACAGGCACGGGCGGTGGTGGTGGTACACAAACTGCCGGAGGTAACGGAGGCCCACCTTGGGGTGGCGGCCAACCGGGTGTTGCCGGAACAATCGGAACTGGTGGTGCAGGTGGCTTTTATGCGACTGCAGCTGGTGGCGGCGGTGGCGGCGGCTTCTTTGGCGGCGGCGGTGGTGGCGGCGACAACTGCTGTGCAGGTGCCAACGGTGGCGGCGGCGGCGGTGGCGGTTCTAGCTTTTACCCTGCTGGTGGTACCTGTACACAAGGTTTTCAAACAGGTCATGGCCAAGTAGTAATTACCTACACTGCAGGCGCAACTTCCGTGACTGTTGCAAACAATGGACCTTATTGTGTCGGTAGCCAAATCAACCTTACTGCCACAACCGGTGCACCAGCTTATTCTTGGACTGGTCCGAATGGCTTTACTTCAAGTTTACAAAACCCAACTATTCCAAATGCAACAGCTGCAATGGCGGGTACTTATACACTCACTTATGACGCTGGTGGTTGTATCTCAACAGCTACAACCAATGTAGTTATAAATATTCCAGTTGTTCCAACCTTCAATCAAATTGCTTCAATTTGTGAAGATGCGGCAGCACCTGCATTTGTCAATAACTCGACAAATACGCCTACAATTGCTGGCTCCTGGAACCCAGCTGCCATCAACACCGCAAATTCAGGCACCTTTACTTATACTTTTACACCTAATGCTGGTATCTGTGCTACACAAGCAACCATGAACATCCAGATCCTTCCTAACGAGCAAGCAACGTTTAATCAGTTGCCTGACCTCTGCATCAACGATGTTCCACCTGCATTACCTGCAGCTTCAACAAATAATATTCCATACACAGGAATTTGGAGCCCTGCAACAATTTCTTCTGCAGTAGCCGGTACAGCAACTTATACATTTACCCCTACAGCTGGCCAATGTGCATTTCCTGCAACTATGGATATCGTAACCCATGCACTTACTACTCCGCAGTTCAACCCAATGGGTCAAATTTGTCAGTACATGACCGGTGTTGTCATCCCGACTACAGCTACAAATACAACAAGCTACTTAAATGGCCCACTCATTACAGGTGCATGGAATAGCCCGACAGTTGTTACTACTTCGCCAGGAACTGTTAATTATTCCTTTACTCCTGACCCAAATCAATGTGCTTCAACACTTACCTTTCCTATTACCGTTGATCCACTTATTATTCCGCAGTTCACACAAATTCCACAGTTGTGTCAAGACGATGCCAACCCGATCTTCCCGACAACCTCGAACAACGTTCCAGGTATCACCGGAGCATGGACGCCGCCAAACATTGATACTTCAATCCCTGGTATTTTCACGCACACTTTCTTCCCTGATCAAGGACAGTGTGGCGATACCGTTGACATGATCATTACAATTGTACCTGCAGTTCCTCCAACATTTGTTGCCGATACGCTGTCAGGTTGTAATCCGTTACTTGTAGGCCTCAGTACCATTGGTGCTGTTCAAGGCGCTCAATACACTTGGTATTGGAACGGAACAACTATTGGTACGGGTACAAATCTCTCTTATAATTTTGATGCGAGTGGCTACCACGACATCACCCTAGAGTATAACTTACTAGGCTGTATTGAAACCACAACCTACAACGACTACATCTATATGGAGAATTATCCAGAAGCATCATTCTCATGTGTGCCGGGTTCACTCACAGAAACAACCATGCCTGTGCAGTTTCTTAATAATTCAGTAGGTGCCATCTCCTATTTTTGGGATTTTGACGACCTCACTACAAGTACTGAGGAAAACCCGAATCACAACTATGTAGATGTTACTGAAAATTTATTGGTGACCCTCACTGCAAGTACCTCTTTAGGCTGTTCTGATGAATATCAATTGAACATTCCGGTCATTGCTGAACCTATCTACTACCTGCCAAATACCTTTACCCCTGATGAAGACGAGCACAACCAAACTTGGCAAGCGATCTTCACCACCGGCTTTGATCCTCATTCTTTCCATTTGGCCGTTTTCAACCGTTGGGGAGAACTTATTTGGGAGACCTTCGATGCTACCCAAGCATGGGATGGTACCTACGGCCCAGACGGAACCAAAGTTCCTTCAGGAATCTACATTTGGAAACTTCAATTTGAGCCAAAAGAAAACGATTATCGCAAGATTGTTTCTGGTCACTTAAATCTGATTCGTTAAGAAATTAATAATCCTTCGAACACAAAAAAGGCGACCATTAGGTCGCCTTTTTTAATGCGTAAATTACTTCTAGCTCTAATTTAATTTTCAAGTAACACCCTTGTTTTTCGGGATCTTATTGAATCCGATTTAGCCATTCTTATTTCTTTCTAAAGAAAATCTTGACAGGCACCCCTTCAAAATCAAAACGTTCTCTTAAACGATTTTCTAGGAAGCGTTTGTATGAATCCGCTAAATATTGCGGTAAGTTACAGAAGAAGGCAAACGTAGGCGCATGAGTTGGCAATTGCTGCACGAACTTGATGCGAATATACTTTCCTTTAACTGCAGGTGGCGGGGTTTGAGCGATTACCTCAAGCATCACCTCATTGAGTTCGTGAGTTGGAATTTTACGTGTTCTGTTTTCATAGACGCGCATTGCTGTTTCCAAGGCACGGTGAATGCGTTGTTTGTTGAGTGCTGAGGTGAAAATGATCGGCACATCGTTGAATGGTGCCAATTGCTCGCGCAATAATTCTTCGAACTTGACCATGGTGTTTTGGTCTTTCTCGACTAAATCCCATTTATTGACCAAAACAACTACCCCTTTTGAGTTTTTCTCAATCATGTAGTAGATACTGAGGTCTTGCTTTTGAATACCCTCTGAGGCATCAATCATGAATAAACAGACGTCTGCATTTTCAATGGTGCGCACAGAGCGTAACACTGAATAATATTCGATGTCTTCAGTGACTTTTGCTTTTTTGCGGATACCTGCTGTATCAATGAGCAAGAAGTCAAAACCGAAAGCTTTGTAGCGGGTATGGATGGCATCTCGGGTGGTTCCTGAGATATCGGTAACAATATTGCGTTCTTGGCCAGTAAGTGCATTGACCATTGAAGACTTTCCTACATTAGGACGCCCAACAATAGCAATTCTAGGCAAATTATCTTCTTCTCTTACTGATTCGTCTTCTTTATTGAAGTATTTGACCAATTCGTCGAGAATTTCACCCGTTCCGCTTCCGTTAGTGGCGCTGAGGTCATAGACATCACCTAAACCAAAGGCATAAAATTCTGAGGATAAACCTACTCTTTCAGTGTTGTCTACTTTATTGGCGGCAATCAGAACTGGTTTTTTGCTTTTGCGCAGCAATTGCGCCACGATTTCATCCATTTCTACGATGCCGGTCATGACATCGACCATGAACACAATAACGGTTGCTTCTTCTATGGCGATTTCTACTTGCTTGCGGATTTCACCTTCAAAAATATCTTCTTTTGTTTTGGCATAGCCGCCGGTATCGATTACTGAAAACTGATAACCATTCCATTCGCCTTTACCGTACAAGCGGTCACGCGTTACACCACTAACTTCTTTTACAATAGCATCGCGAGACTCAGTAAGTCTGTTGAATAAAGTGGACTTTCCAACGTTCGGACGACCGACTATGGCAACTATATTACTCATGTTTTAAACTTAATATCCGTATTTCTTGAGTTTGACTTCTGAATGACGCCAATCTTTATCAACCTTGACATAATTTTCCAGGAAGACCTTGGCTTCAAGGAATTTTTCCATGTCGATGCGGGCCTCTCGACCAATGCGCTTGAGCATTTCACCGCCACGACCAATGATAATGCCTCGTTGAGAATCGCGCTCTACAATGATGTTGGCCCTAATTCTGGTAAGACCTGGTTCTTCTTTGTACTCCTCCACCTCAACTTGGGTACTGTAAGGAATTTCTTTCTGACAATGGATGAAAATCTTTTCTCGGATGATTTCTGAAATAAAGAAACGCATCGGACGATCTGATAGTTCTTCTTTGTCGTAGTATGGCGGGCTTTCAGGAATGAGGTCCAGGATTTCTTGCCAAACCGCATCGATGTTGAACTGATGCAAAGCAGAAATGGCAAATACTTTGGCTTTTGGTAATTTTTCTTGCCAATATTGAACACGTTCCATGACCTTCGCTTGGTCAGACTTATCTATTTTATTGATCACACAAAAAACAGGTACTTCAAGACGTTGAATGCGCTCGAGGGTTTCTTTGTGGTTCATTTCATTTTCATGGGTGTCGGTCATGAAAATAAGGACATCGGCGTCTTGGATGGAAGAATTGACATATTCCATCATGTTTTCA
>CAZPWB010000027.1:0-32752 GCA_964590425.1 uncultured Lishizhenia sp.
GCATGGGTAGTTGAGTTTAAGATTTAAGCGGTTTCTTAAAACCGTTTTTAAAGATAGATAATGACTCAGTACCAATACCAATGATAGATATTATATTGAGAGGAAATTCAAGTAGAACGTGTGTGAAGCTTAGAAAGAACAAAACACTTAATCCTAATTTGTAATCAATTGAATAAAAAATAGCAGATGCAAGCCACAGAACGACAACCAAAATGAAACGTACCTTTGGAACCTTGTGCCAACGAATAACTTCGGTTTTACTAAACCAATTAAGATAATGATATAGGTATGCAAAAGCGATAAAACGCATCAACATGATTCCCATCTCTGAAAAGTAAATAAGGTAATTTGTACTCTTTATTCTTTCTTTATCTAATGGTCTAATCCAGAAATCTTTGGGCATTGCCACATTTCGATACTTATCTAATCGCTTCACAAAATTGGTGTCGTTATTGAAAAAGTATAGCACGTGATCATGCATATGACCTCCTTGATTTGCAATTTCAGGATTGATTGGCTGTTTATTAAGAATAAAGGGACGGTTTTGAATTTTTTTAAGTGAGTCAATGTGCGTGTAAAAGCTTACTGAGTCAATGATTTTATTCTGAATGAGTGCTTTTTCATTATTAGGATTTGTAATAATATTTAAATACTCCTTATTGTTCAATTTATTATCGAAAAGGTTGAAATGATTTAATATTGAATAATTTGTATTATAAAAACCTTCTCCATCTGCAAAATAAGCATCTTTACCGTAGCTGGAAAGATGTGAATTTTTTGTCTCTGTGGGCAAGCCAAAAACAAGAACTAATGGAAAAATGATGAAGCCTACCATCTGCATCAAACCTGATTTACTTCTGGTTTTGAGTGCGCCATAGAGCATAAATAAGCCCGTAAAAACATAAACATGTATGAGAGTAGGAATCAGCGAGGTTAATGTAAAAATCAAACTACTATCCGCATTGTCAATATCATTTGAAGGGTGTAGCCATCTTCTAACGATAATTATATAGAATAAACCTACAAGACCTAACTTAACGTAAAAGTTTTTGACCAACGCAAATACAATTCCTGAAAATACCGCGATGATCAACAGTTGATTTGATAGGTTTGTTTCATTGAAAAAAATTACGAAATCATTGCTAATTTCTAAGTCATTGAACATTGCATCGACGGATAACAAGATCCCAATAACAAGCAAAACAAGATAATCCCATTTACCTTTCGCAAAATATTGGCGGTCGTGGAGCCAACTGATTTCGGTAAGGTAATGCAAAGGCCCTAAATAGGCATAAGCTAAAAGGAAAGTTTCAAAAGGAAAGTAGTAGGCCAAAATGGCGGTAATGAGCATCAGGCCAATATTGAGGTAGTTGATGCGGTCTTCTTTGAGCAAATTCATTTTTGCAACTTTTTAGGATACATACAAAAATAAGCAAAGGAACATCGTGAAAAAAATGATATTGCTCATTTATTTCTTTGATGCTTAGTCGGCCTCGGGTTCTTCAGAAAAAAGCGGAATCTGATCCGGATTGTCATCTTCGTTTTTAGTGAGGTCCCATTCCATTGAAGGTGTTTCTGCATCTTCAATAGGGTCTAATTCATCTAAGATTTCTTCCTCTTGTGCATTTGGCCATGGTTCCTTGCCTTCATCGATAGGATGTGTCAGGACAATTTCTTTGACCTTCATTTTGGTCAGTTGGTTGCCTTGCGCTTTCATGCCTTTTACATCGATGAGATCAGCCAAATTCAAGACTTGATCGGGAAGATTCTTGGTCTCTTTGAGCAACTTGTTAAAGACAATTTTAGCTTCTGGGCGATACGCGGTTGAAACCAAATCTAGGTAAGACCCAGGTGCTTCAGTAATGAAACTCACGCGTTTGTCTTGCGTGACCTCACAGGTAAAGCGTTTCACGTAATGCAGTTCTTTTTCAGCGTCGTAGTACACCGCTGAAATTGGACGATCCGAGATCCATTTTTCAATGTGAATCATGTCTTCGTCGAAGTGAGTGGCTAAATCGAAGCTACTGAGTCGGTATTCACCTGTTTTGTATAGTGTCAGGATACGATCTTCACCCTTGAAAGAGCCCAAGAATTTGCCACGACCTTCGTCATTGAGACGCCCCACCACTTGATCATACCAGATTTTTCTGGCGGCAAGCGTAGAACCCCCGACCTCTTTTTGTACAATTTTTTGGATGATTTCTTTGGTCACGCGGTTACCAGCAGAATTTCGTCCTTTGATCAATAATGCACCTAAATCGATGTCAAAACGCAGTCTTTTGAGGTGCGGACGCGGCCTGAGCATGACACTCACGACTTCGCGCTCTCCGTTCGGATGCACACTGAAATAAAGCATTTTAGAACCTTTAGTGCCTTTGGTGAGGTCGTATTCGGTGTCGCGGGTAATGGAATTGACATAAAAACGCTTCATCATGGTAGCTCCACCAGTACCATCTTGATAGAACAAATGATAAATGGTGCGGGTATCACCCTTTTTCCAAACGTTCGCGTAGATGAGGCCCTTTCCGACAAATTTCTTGTCTGAAACCTTAGTAATCATCATTTTACCACTCGAGAAGAAGCAGATGATGTCGTCAATTTCGGAGCAGTCGCAGATGGCTTCGTTCTTTTTGAGGCCATAACCAATGAAGCCTTCGTCGTAATCAACGTAGAGCTTGCGGTTGGCGATGATCACTTTTGTAGCCGAGATTGTATCGAAGGTTTTGATTTCGGTTTTTCTTTCGCGGCCAACGCCGAAACGCTTTTTGAGATCTTTGAAATACTCAATAGCATATTCAGTGAGGTGTTCGAGGTCGTGTTTGACCTGTTTCATTTCCTCTTCTATTTTCAGCAAGGCGTCGTCTGCTTTATCGGCATCGAAGCGCGTGATGCGGATCATTGGGATCTGCGTCAGCTTGTGTAGGTCTTCGTCTTGAATTTCTCTGACCAACTGCTTTTTGAAAGGCTTGAAGCAGTCGTACAAATAAACATAAAGTGCTTCTCTGTCACTATACAACTTGAAGTCGATGTACATCTCGTTGTTGATGAACAACTTTTCAAGAGTCGAGAAATGCCAGAGCCTTTCGAGTTCGTCGAGCTTGATTTGCAACTCGAGCTGTAGTAATTTGACCGTATGATCGGTATTAACTTTTAATATTTCAGTCACGCCCATGAACCTTGGGCGGTCACCGTCAATAATAGATGAATTCGGAGAAACCGAAACCTCACAGTCAGTGAATGCATAGAGCGCATCGATGGTTTTGTCTGGAGAAACACCAGGTGCTAAGTGCACAATAATTTCAGCCTCAGAAGAGGTGTTGTCTTCAATTTTTTTGATCTTGATTTTCCCTTTGTCGTTGGCCTTGATGACTGATTCTATTAAAGAACCAGTTGTAGTGCCATAGGGTATTTCATTGATGATGAGTGTCTTGTTGTCAACCTTTCTGATTTTTGCACGAATGCGCACACGCCCCCCTCTTAAACCGTCGTTATAGCCTGAGAAATCGGCCATACCGCCATTCGGGAAGTCTGGCAGAAGCTCAACCTTTTTACCGCGGAGGTGGTTGATAGACTGATCAATGAGTTCAATAAAATTATGTGGCAAGAACTTACAAGCCATCCCGACTGCAATCCCCTCTGCTCCTTGCGCGAGCAAAAGTGGAAACTTCATAGGTAATTGTTCGGGCTCTTTGTTACGACCGTCGTAGCTTGCTAACCAATTGGTGGTTTTAGGGTTAAAGGCAACGTGCAAAGCAAATTTCGAGAGTCTGGCCTCAATGTAACGTGGTGCAGCAGCGCCATCGCCAGTGAGTGTGTTTCCCCAGTTTCCTTGGCAGTCAATCATGAGGTCTTTTTGACCAATTTGAACCAAAGCGTCGCCGATAGAAGCATCTCCGTGCGGGTGATACTTCATGGTGTTACCAATAATGTTGGCCACCTTGTTGTAACGGCCGTCTTCCATTTCGCGCATGGAGTGCAAAATGCGACGCTGAACAGGCTTGAGCCCGTCATAAAGACTCGGTACCGCTCTTTCTAAGATCACATAACTGGCGTAATCGAGAAACCAGTTCTGATAAAGACCATTGAGGGGTACAATTTTGTCGTCGAGGTGTTGTTTCTCGAAGGGATTATGACCGGTATCCTCAGCTGAATTGTCTTGATGTTCTAATTCGTCTTCTGCCATGTTTAAGATGCTAATTCGGTGTTTACTTCTTCAGCGCTATCTGCTTCATTTGCTGCAGCTATTTGTTCTGCGAGGTCTTTCTCGACACGCAAGTTGTCAATGATGAAATCTTGTCTGTCTGGGGTGTTTTTCCCCATGAAATAAGAAAGAATGGAATCAATGGAGGCGTCTTTTGTCAAGATAACAGGCTCTAAACGGATGTTTTCACCGATAAAATGAACAAATTCGTCTGGGGAAATTTCGCCCAAACCTTTGAAGCGTGTAATTTCTGGGTTCTTGCCAAGTTCGGCAATAGCCGCTCTTCTTTCCTCTTCTGAGTAACAATAAATCGTTTTCTTTTTATTACGGACCCTGAAAAGTGGGGTTTGCAAGACATAGACGTGGTTACGCTTAACGAGGTCCGGGAAAAACTGCAAGAAGAAGGTAAGTAAAAGCATGCGAATGTGCATTCCGTCGACATCGGCATCGGTGGCGATAACGATGCGGTTGTAGCGCAGGTTATCCATGTCTTCTTCGATGTCAAGGGCGGCCTGGATCAGGTTGAACTCTTCATTTTCGTAGACCACCTTTTTGGTAAGGCCATAGCAATTTAAAGGCTTACCTCTCAGAGAGAATACCGCTTGCGTATTGACATTTCTGGACTTTGTAATTGAACCACTCGCTGAATCCCCTTCGGTAATGAAAAGCGTGGTTTCTTCGCGGTGTTCATCTTTGAGGTCTGTGAGGTGCGTTCGGCAGTCTCGGAGCTTTTTGTTGTGTAGACTTGCTTTTTTGGAGCGGTCACGGGCAAGTTTACGGATACCTGCAAGGTCTTTGCGTTCGCGTTCAGACTGCTTGATTTTCTTCTCAATGGTTTCAGCGACATCTGGATTGCGATGCAAGTAGTTGTCTAGTTTGTCTTTTAAGAAATCATTGATGAAAGAACGCATTGACTTGCCACCAGGTTCAATTTCTTGTGAACCCAATTTGGTTTTGGTCTGTGATTCAAATACTGGCTCAATGACTTTAACCGCAATAGCCGCAACAATTGATTGCCTAATATCTGATGCTTCATAATTTTTATTGTAGAAATCTCGGATGACCTTTGCCACAGACTCGCGAAAAGCGCTTTGGTGCGTACCACCCTGAGTGGTGTGCTGACCATTGACAAAAGAATAGTAATCTTCACCATAGGTGCGTCCGTGTGTAAAAGCTACCTCGATGTCTTCATCTTCTAGGTGAATAATCGGGTACAACGGATCGCCATCCATGTTGTTTTCAAGAAGGTCTTTAAGACCATCTTTGGAATTGTATTTTTCTCCGTTATAATAAATGGAAAGCCCGCGATTGAGATAGCAGTAATTCCACATCATTTTGTCGAGGTACGCCGTTTTAAAGGCATACTTCTTGAAAATGCTGTCGTCTGGAATGAATTCAACGTAAGTACCGTTGGTTTCGTCTGTTTTTTCAATAGGCGTTTCTGAGATCAGTTCACCTCGTTCAAATGTAGCCCCTTTCTTCTCGCCTTCACGGACAGAATAAACCATGAAATAAGAAGAAAGTGCATTGACCGCTTTTGTACCAACACCATTCAGACCCACAGATTTCTTAAATGCTTTGGAGTCGTATTTACCACCGGTATTCATACGAGAAACGACTTCGACTACTTTACCTAAAGGAATTCCACGACCGTAATCTCGGATAGACACCTTGCCATCTTTGACTTTGATGTCAACGCGCTTGCCGTTACCCATCACGAATTCATCGATGCAGTTATCGACAACTTCTTTTACAAGTATATAAATACCGTCGTCGGCAGCGGCGCCATCACCAAGCTTTCCGATATACATACCGGGACGCAAGCGAATGTGCTCTTTCCAATCTAGGGAGCGTATGTTGTCTTCGGTGTACTGATTTTCAGCCATGTAGCGATTCAAAATTTAGAACAAACAAAAATAACATTCTAAACTGCTTGAGCGACATCCTCAAAAGGGAAATTATAAACCAAATATGTTGATAACAATAGGATTTAGCTATCTTTGCCCTCAAATTGAAACAGAATTATGGCAACTACTGCAGATATCCGCAACGGATTGTGCATCAAGCACAACGATAAACTTTTTCAGATCATTGAATTTCAGCACGTTAAACCTGGTAAAGGCCCGGCTTTCGTCAGAACCAAAATGAGACAAATTGAGTCAGGAAAAGTACTTGACCACACCTTTTCAGCTGGTCACAAAATTGAAGTTGTTCGCATTGAAAACAGAGAGTATCAGTACCTTTACCAAGAGGCTGATTCCTACATTTTCATGAACAATGAAACATTTGAGCAAGTAAACATTCCGCTCAAAATGGTTGAAAAACCTGGTTTTTTACAAGAAGGAATGACTGTAAATATCCTCTTCCATGCTGAAGAAGAAGCACCACTAGTCATTGAATTACCAATGTACATCATCTCTGAAGTTACTTACACAGAGCCAGGAGTAAAAGGTGATACGGCTACCAACTCGATGAAACCAGCGACTATTGCAACTGGTGCTGAAGTAAAAGTTCCATTGTTCATTGACAACGGAGAAATTATTAAAATTGATACACGCACTGGCGTTTACGTTGAACGCGTTAAAGGATAAAACATGAAAGAAACTGCCCTAACCCACAAACACATTGCGCTTGGCGCCAAAATGGTGCCTTTTGCCGGATACAACATGCCAGTGCAATATGAAGGCGTTAATACCGAGCACGAAACAGTACGCAATAGTGTCGGTGTTTTTGATGTGTCTCATATGGGGGAGTTTCTATTAAAAGGTCCTAATGCCCTTGCACTTATTCAAAAAGTTTGCAGCAACGATGCAAGCGTATTATTTGATGGCAAAGCCCAATACAGCTGCTTGCCAAATGGCAAAGGTGGCATTGTAGATGACCTCATTATCTACCGCATTTCTGAAGAAGCCTACTTTATTGTAGTGAATGCTTCAAACATTGAAAAAGACTGGAACTGGATTTCCCAACACAACGACCTCGGAGTTGAAATGCAAAACCTTTCAGATGACTACTCTTTACTAGCAATTCAGGGGCCTAAGGCTGCTGAGGCCATGCAAAGTCTTACATCTGTAGATTTAGCAAACATGACTTACTACACTTTTCAATATGGTACTTTTGCCGGCATTGAAAATGTCATGATTTCTGCAACTGGCTATACTGGCTCAGGAGGCTTTGAAGTGTATGTTAAAAATCAAGATGCTGAAAAACTTTGGGACGCTGTTTTTGAAGCTGGCGCAGCTTTTGGTATCAAGCCAATTGGCCTTGCTGCTCGCGACACCTTGCGTCTAGAAATGGGCTTCTGCCTTTACGGTAACGACATCGATGACACGACTTCACCGTTAGAAGCAGGACTTGGCTGGATTACAAAATTCACCAAAGACTTCACAGATGCCGAGTTTTTGAAAAACCAAAAAGAAACAGGCCTTAGCAGAAAATTAGTTGCTTTTGAAATGATAGACCGCGGTATTCCTCGCCACGACTACCCTATCCAAGATGCCAACGGAAATATCATTGGCAAAGTAACCTCAGGCACGATGTCACCAAGCATGAAACTAGGAATCGGCCTAGGATACGTGAGTATTGAAAATGCTGCCCTAGATCAAGAAATCTTTATAGAAATTCGAGAAAAAGGCGTCAAGGCAAAAGTGGTTAAACTTCCTTTTTACAAGGCCTAACCTTTCATACATCTATCAGTTAACCACTTTTGGTTAATCTCTAATTATTAAAGCACCTCTCGGGTCATCAGCAATGATAGCCGTCGGTGCTTTTTTCATGGTAGCTCTTTGCATTTTACTCGAACGCATTTCGAACAAGAAAACGGTTTTACCCAGCGCCTTTATATTTGAAACTTGTTCAGCACTCATATATTTACTACGTATCATTAGGCCGTAAAGCGTTGGGATCTCTTGCAATTTTGCAAGACCCGCTTCATAAGACACCGTAGAAAATACAACCCTGAAATCCTGAGAAAGTGCACTCAGCCAATACGGATACGAACTGTCAATAATGATTTGGTTTTTGAGATGAGCAGGAATAGCCAGAAGAGCATCCTTGAAGCGATCCATGTCTGAATTAGGCTGCGAAAACCCATTCCAATGTTTGATATCCAAAATAAAGGTATGGCCTGCTTTTAATTTTGCTAAAATAGTTTCCAACCTTACTAAATATTCTTTGTGCGGGCTCTTGTATCGGAACTTTTCAATTTCTTGGTCGGTAAGTTCAAAAAAATTTCCCGAGCCATTGGTGGTTAGTTCTAATTGGCTATCATGAAAAAGCCAAAGCGTGCCATCTTTACTCATCCTAATATCCATCTCCACGCCATCCATGTTAGGCAGACTAAGCGCTAAGTCTATGGCTTCTTCTGAATTGTCGTGGTAAACACTATAAGCAATGTTCATACCCATCCCTGCATGACCAAATATTTGCACACCTGGATATTGTTCGGTTTTATTGCAAGCAAAAAGCATACATAACAACCCTATCCAAATGAGGCGGAATTTGTTGACGCTATTTTTAAAGATCTTAAACATGCTTTCGTTAACGAGACTATTATTTTTTTTCTTTTGTCAATAAATACGGTTCCAGTTACTCTATTTTTGTTTCTCTAAAAAAATAACTGATTTGGGCCTGCGGGTTCCAAAAAAAATGCGTTGTCTTGATAGGATTTACCACACCGTACATTTGTTCCGCTACAAGACCTAATGAAAATTGCAAATTCAATCTTGCTTTAGGACCAAATGCGTATCCCAAACCAAGATAGAGACCGTGATAAGTATCTAGAAATCCTGCATTTTGAAAATCAAATTGATACCTCAAAGTACAATATGGTAACTTTATTGGATCATGACTATTTTCAAAGGGTAATGGGGTAGTACAAAACAGAGCCACTTGAGGCGCAATAGCTCCTTGAAGTGATCTTTCAACACCCATGCCGAGTTCAGCTCCTACATCAAAATGTTGTCGAGACTGAACGTATTTCAGACCAATGACTTGGTCATAGCGATGAATCGAAGCAGCCAATCCTAAGTATGAATTTTGACCTAAAAGCGATTGGCTAAAAAGACAAGACAAGCAAAACAAAAGCGGTATTCGCATGTGCAAAAATAAAAAAGGCCCTCCATTTGGAGAGCCCTTTTTAAATAATAAGTTTAAGATTAAACCAATCCTTGGTCAATCATGGCATCAGCTACTTTAACGAATCCAGCGACATTGGCGCCTTTTACGTAATCTACGTTGCCGTTTGCGTCTTTTCCGTATTTCACACAAGCTTCGTGGATTGAAACCATAATGCCGTGCAAACGCTGATCAACTTCTTCTGCTGACCAAGACAAACGCAATGAGTTTTGTGACATTTCAAGACCAGAAGTGGCAACACCACCAGCATTGGATGCTTTACCTGGTGAGAAGAGAACATTTGCAGCTTGGAATGCAGCAATAGCTTCTGGAGTAGATGGCATGTTTGCACCTTCGGCTACACATTTCACACCATTTGCAATGAGTGATTTTGCTTCATCGCCGTTGAGTTCGTTTTGGGTTGCACAAGGTAAAGCGATGTCTGCTTTCACTTCCCAAGGTCTTTTTCCGGCAACAAAAGTTGAACCAGGGAATTGTTTCGCATATTCAGAGATACGACCACGACGGTTGTTTTTGAGGTCCATTACCCAAGCTAATTTTTCAGCATCGATTCCGGCATCATCGTAGATATATCCTTCAGAATCTGAAAGCGTAACTACTTTACCACCAAGTTGAGTCGCTTTTTCACAAGCAAATTGCGCTACGTTTCCTGAACCAGATACTGCTACAATTTTACCGTTGAAAGAATCGCCTTTAGTTGCCAACATTTCTTTAGCAAAATAAACAGTTCCGTAACCAGTTGCCTCAGGACGAATAAGTGATCCACCCCAGTTGCGACCTTTACCAGTTAAAACACCAGTAAATTCATTGCGCAAACGCTTGTACTGACCAAACATATAGCCAATTTCGCGTCCACCAACACCGATATCTCCGGCAGGAACGTCTGTATCAGCGCCAATGTGACGGAAAAGTTCAGTCATAAACGACTGACAAAACTTCATGACTTCGTTGTCTGACTTTCCTTTCGGATCGAAATCAGAACCACCTTTTCCTCCACCCATTGGTAAAGTAGTGAGGGAGTTTTTAAATATTTGTTCGAATCCTAAGAATTTTAGAATTGATAGGTTCACTGAAGGGTGAAAACGCAAGCCACCTTTGTATGGACCAATTGCACTGTTGAATTCAACACGGTAACCACGGTTTACTTGGATGTTCCCGTTATCATCTAACCAAGGAACGCGGAAAATAATGGTGCGTTCTGGCTCGACAATACGATCTAGAATTTTAGAGGTCTTGTATTTTGGATTAGCCTCAATAAACGGAATAACAGCTTCTGCTACTTCCTGAACAGCTTGTAAAAACTCTGGTTCGTGTCCATTTTTGGCGCGAACACGATCCATGAAAGCTTCGATTTCTGCGTGATACTGATTTGACATAAGAGTTGTTTTTTGTTTGTAAACTTTGGCAAAAGTAACTGAAAAACGCCTCCTAAATTCATCTTTTTTCAACATTTTATTAGTGTCTAAATGACACTAATTATTCGTTTGATTTTAGCTTTTTTAAAGAATTGATAAAAAGTCTACATTTTTAGTTGACAAAAAGCAACGCAAGGATGTATATTTGCGTTTAAGAACCGTTTCGAATCAACTACTACGACAAATGACGATTTTTAAAAATACCGTTATCTCAAAATACATTGCACTTTTTCTTTTTGTGCAATTATCGTTCATGCATTCTTTGCTTGCTCAGGGGCCTGTCACACTCTGTTTAGGTCAAGATACCACAGTCTGTCCTGGACAATCTGTTATCATTAACAATTGTAATACTGGAACTACGCCAGGCGCTGCCGCAGGACTTTATCTGAACACGCCTACAAACGTTTCCCTGACCGATGATTCTTGGTCCGCAGCGGTCAACATTGGATTTACCTTTAATTTCTATGGAAATAACTACACACAATGTGTAATTGGTTCAAATGGGCTTGTTTCTTTTAATTTGGCTAACGCCGGTGGTTACTGCCCTTGGGCACTTGCAGGTGTGGGGCCACTTCCAAATGCGGGATTTGCTGCTGCAAAAAATACCATTATGCTCACCTATCAAGACATCAACCCTTCTTTAGGTGGTCAAATTCAATATCAGACGATTGGTACAGCTCCAAACCGCAGATTTGTTGTGCTATATAAAAATATCATGATGTTTAGCTGTACATCACAGTGTAACTACATGGCCATCGTCATGTACGAAACTACCAACGTTTTTGAATTACATATCGGAAACAAACCTATTTGTAACACCTGGAATAGCGGCTTAGCCATTCAAGGATCTCAAAACAACATGCCAATGCCAACGGCACACATCACACCTGGACGCAACAATACGGTTTGGGGAGCCAATCAAGATGGAAGACGTTTCACACCAACCTCACCGACTAATACAGCGGCTTATACGATTACTCAAATCCCCTATTTAATGGTCAATAGTCCAGGTAGTAATTTTGTTTGGGCGAACACGAACGGGCAAACTTTTCCGTACAACAACGGCACACTCAATGTCAATATCATCCCACCTGGTACTACAGGATACTTCCTCTCAGGAGCTGCCTGCGGAACCAGTATCGGTTCAATAACTACAGATACTACCTGGATTACTCGTGCTACTCCTTCGGTAACCACAACAGTCATCCCCGATGTCTGTTCTCAAGGTATCGGGAGTGCAACAGCCACACCTGGTATTGGTTCACCAACACCTTGTACCTACACTTGGAACCCAGGAGGCATAACGGGTAACCCGGCAACGGGCCTTACAGCAGGCACCTATACTGTTATACAAAACGATGCCAATGGTTGTAATGCTACTGCTACTGCAATTATCACGGATACACCCGCCAACTTCTCTTATACGGCAACACCTGTTTCTTGTCCTGGAGGGTCAGACGGAACCGCCACTGCTAATGTGACACCAGCAACCGGTGTAATTACTTATCAATGGAGTAATGGCGCAAGCACGCAAACAGTTACCGGCCTTCCTGCCGGAACGCATTGGTGCTATGCTTCAAACTCGACGGGCTGTTCAGATACAATTTACGTGACAATTACAGAGATTCCAGCCATGATTTTGGGGGCTGTAAATGTAGTAGATGCCAATTGCTACACATTTGCGAATGGTCAGGCCACCATCGACGTCACACAAGGAACTGCACCCTATACTTATGATTGGGATATCTCTTCCTCACTAGCAGCTACCGCACTGGATTTACCTGCTGGCTTAAACACCTGTACAGTAACTGATGCCAATGGTTGTGTACAAACAATTTCTGTTACTATTAGTCAGCCAAACCCCTTGGATATTACGTTCTTGACTCAAGACACCATGATTTGTTCAGAATCAAATATTGTCCTGAGCGCAGCAGGTGCAGGAGGTTCTACTGCATACACATTTTCTTGGACAGAAAATGGCATTCCGATTGGCAACGGCACAAGTATTACCGTTGACCCACTCAATACCGGAACAGTTTACTGTGTAACCCTTAGTGAACTTTGTGGCTCACCGACAACCACTGAGTGCATGACCATTACTTTCCCACAAGATATCATTGCAATCATTGCACCTGTAGACAATCAAATTTGTACACCAGGTAACTTTGAAATGCATAATGTATCTACCAATGGCCAAGATATCGCTAGTACTGCTTACCTATTCTCTAACGGTGATAGCTTTAACTTACCGAATCAAGATACTTTATTCCACACCATTGCTCAACCCGGAGACTACGACCTAAGTGTCGTTATTACCTCAATTCATGGTTGTATTTACAATGGCTTCTTTGATGACTTATTAACGGTAACACCAATGCCGTCCGCGAACTTTACGCTCTCTAAAAATCCTGTTACTTGGTTCGAAACAACGGTTCAAACCAATGATATTTCATCGGGTAATATTGCGCAATACGACTGGACATCTCCTGGATCAACACAAATCACAAGCAATGGCTCTAGCGCCATCATTTCTTATCCAGAAGGGGTAATGGCTACGTATCCAATTATGCTTACTGTAACCACAGTAGACGGATGTTCAGATTCCATCACCATTGAAATTGAAGTTGTTTCAGATGTGATTTTCTATGCACCTACGGCATTTACACCAGACGACGACGAACACAATCAGGTATGGTCGTTTTACATCGAGGGTATTGATGCGGAGAACTTCCACCTTGCTATTTACAACCGATGGGGAGAAGTTATTTGGGAAACTCATGACCCGAAAGGCTTCTGGGATGGATACTATAATGGCGTGAAAGTACAACCTGGCACCTACATCTGGAAAGCCTGGTACAAAGACAAAGACACAGACGGAAAAACAAACAAAACTGGCATGATTCATGTAATTAGGTAGACATGAAAAATTTACTCGTTCCTTTTTCCATTTCCCTTGTATTGACTCATTATTCTTGTGGTCAAAATCTAAAAGCACTGGCCAAAGATGTTCAAATCAAGGTTCCAACTCAAATTGGTGTCCAAACTCCTCAATTAACCAATGAAGAGGTTATCTCAGGCCTAAAAGAAGCTTTGCAGCTCGGTATAGAAAAAGCAGTCAATAAAAGCAGTTTGCTTGACGGATTTTTAAAAAATCCTGAGATCAGACTTCCTTTCCCTCCCGATGCCATCAAAGTCAAAGAAAAAGCCCTTCAGCTTGGGATGTCTTCACAAGTAGAAAAATTCGAAACCACACTCAATAGAGCCGCTGAAGAAGCAGTAAAAGAAGCTTTACCTATTTTCAAAGATGCCATCCTTAAGCTAAGTGTTCAAGATGGTTTTAAAATACTAAATGGAGGAAACGGTGCCGCAAGTTCTTATTTAAAGCAGCAGACACAGGCTCAACTATACAATGCTTTTTTACCAAAAGTAAAAGCGGCAACTGCTCAAGTTGGCCTCACTTCCTATTGGAACCCGTTAATTACAAAATATAATGCAGCGGTTAAACTAACCGGCGGTCAGCAACTCGACCCTGATCTTGATGCTTATATCACGCAAAAAGCCATTGACGGGCTATTTATTTTAGTCACACAAGAAGAAGATCAAATACGCGCTAACCCAGCCGCCCGTGTTTCTGAACTTTTATCTAAAGTATTTGGATCTATCAAATAGTGCATTATTTGATACTTTATCATGCGTTATCCTGCAACTGAACTCGTTCTTAACAGCAACGGAGCTGTTTATCATTTGGGCTTATTACCACATCAGCTTGCCGATAAAATCATCTTGGTTGGTGATCAAGACCGCGTCGGAAAAATCAGTCGATTTTTTGATACAATTGAACACCAGGTGCAACACCGCGAGTTTGTGAGTCATACGGGTTGGTATCAACAAAAACGTATTACCGTACTTTCTACAGGCATCGGCACCGACAACATCGATATCTGCATCCAAGAACTAGATGCTCTGGTGAATATTGATATAGTCAATCGTTCAGATAAACCAGAAAACAAATCTTTAGAGCTCGTTAGAATTGGGACCTGTGGCATTCTGCAACCAGATATCCCTGTACATTCTTGGATACTTTCCACACACGCCTTAGGGCTAGATAACGTTGCACATTTTTATCCTATTGACTTTAGCCAAGAAGAACAACACTTGCTAGCCTGTATCAATGAACATGTACAATTTCCGAAAAACATCATTCCATACCTAAGTGCAGCAAATCAAGAATTAGTAGCACGATTCAATTCTGAAAAAGTGAACACTGGTATTACGGTAACAAGCTCTGGGTTTTACGGACCACAAGGACGATCTTTAAGAATGGAGAGCAAAATGCGCAATATTCATTTAGAACTTGGTGCTTTTCAAAGTACTGAACAAAAGATCATGAATTTTGAGATGGAGAGCTCTGCAATCTTTGCCTTGGGTAAGGCACTTGGACACAAATGCACCACGTTATGCTTAGGTGTCGCTAATAGACCACTAGAAGAATTTTCTACAGGAATTGATAAAGAGATGGATGGATTAATTAAATACGTATTGGATCGCATTTAAATCGGTCAAAAAAAATCCTGAATACCGTCTTACTTCAAGTATTTATCTAGGGTAATGTGTAAGTTCAGCCCCCTGAGCTCTTGACCACTTGCCACAATTTCACCTGCCCCATTTACCAAAAATGCATTAGGTATTGTGGCTACTTGATAATTAGCTGCAGCTAATCCTTGTTCATCTAGGACATGATACTTCCAAGAAAGGTGATCGGTAATAATCGCTTGTTGCCAAGCTGCATTGTCACGGTCAAGTGAAACACTAAAAACCTCAAAGCCTTTAGCATCTTTAAATTCTTTGTTGTGGTACTTTTGATAAGCCTCTACCACGTTCGGGCTCTCTTTGCGACACGGGCCACACCAAGATGCCCAGAAATCTATGAGAACCATCTTGCCGCGCAGCGAGGATAACTTGAGTGTTTTTCCTTTAGGAGAAAGCAAACTGATCTCAGGCGCAATTGTACTTACTGACGTTGCAGGCTCAGGCTTGCTTTGAAAGCAAAGTGCATAACAGGCAAAAACCAGTAAAACACCAACAATAGGTATCAAGGGCTTTTTCATCCGATGCGTCTGATGTCGGCACCAATGTTATTGAGGCGAAGCTCGATGTCTTGGTAACCGCGGTCAATTTGTTCGATGTTGTGAATCACACTCTTTCCTTTAGCTGAAAGTGCTGCAATGAGTAAAGAAACACCCGCACGGATATCCGGGGAAGTCATTTCAATTCCTTTTAAGCTGTGCTCGCGGTTCAGGCCGATAACTGTAGCTCTGTGTGGATCACAAAGAATAATTTGAGCCCCCATGTCTATGAGTTTGTCTACAAAGAAAAGACGTGACTCAAACATTTTTTGATGAATAAGAACAGATCCTTTGGCTTGAGTAGCAACGACCAAAATAATGGAAAGTAAGTCTGGGGTGAAGCCTGGCCAAGGAGCATCGTAGATGGTCATGATAGAGCCATCAATAAAGGTTTCGATTTCGTATTTTTCTTGAGCAGGAATGAAGATGTCATCGCCTCGACGTTCGAGTTTGATACCTAGACGTTTGAAAACATTTGGAATGACACCTAAGTTTTCCCAAGAAACATCTTTGATTGTGATTTCAGATTGCGTCATGGCTGCTAAACCAATGAAGCTACCAATTTCGATCATGTCCGGCAAAATGCGGTGAAAACAACCTTTCAATTATTTCACACGCTTAATTGTTAGAATGTTTGAAACATTACCCGTGTTTTGAGCACCCATGCGATTCAACATCTTACAGAGTTGCTGAATGTAAGGCTCACAAGCAGCATTGTAGAAGGTGGTTTCACCTTCGGCCATAACGGCTGCCATTAAAATATTGGCGGTACCCGTTACAGAAGCTTCATCTAGGTGAATATAGGTTCCTTTTAATTGAGCAGCTTCTACTGAGTAAAAGTGCTCGCCGGCATCGTAATTGAATTTGGCGCCCAAAAGAGCGAAACCTTCAAAGTGCGTGTCTAAGCGTCTGCGACCAATTTTGTCGCCACCTGGTTTTGGAATAAAACCACGACCATAGCGCGCCAAAAGTGGGCCGACAATCATGATCGAACCACGCAAAGAAGAGGCTCTTTTTTTGAAATCTTCAGATTCTAAATAGTTAAGATCGATTTCCTTCGCTTGAAAAATATAGGTTCCCTTTTCAACTTTTTCGACCTTAACACCCATTGTTTGCAAGAGCGCGATGAGTTTGTTCACATCGACAATGTCCGGAACATTGGAAATGGTCACTTTTTCAGCTGTAAGCAAAGGAGCACAAAGTACTTGTAGTGCTTCGTTTTTAGCACCTTGAGGAATGATTTCTCCTTTTAATGGTTTTCCACCGTAGATTTCAAAAGAGGCCATGCGTTATTTTTTGATGAATTTCTTCTTTTTATTCTTGTTATTCTTCTGCTTGTTAAAGCGCTTGTTTTGGTTCTGACCAATACCCATCGTTCGCAAGAGCGTATTGGTATTGACAAGGTCGTCTGGATTTTCTAAGATGAGCTCTCCTTTAGACAATTCTTTTAATTGCTGGGCAATGACATGGTTTTCTACGGTGTCATTGTTGTAGGCCAAAAACTGCTTCTTCATGAAATTGGCCATGGTACTTTTGAGGTATTCTTTTTCAAGAGGTTCTTCCACCTCTTTAGAAGCCTCTAAGATTGCTTGGGTATATTTTCCGTAGTGTCCGTAGCGGATTTTTGAAGATGGATACACCATGCGTTGCGGCTTTTCATTGAGGACTTCTTGCTTTGGCTTTTCGTAAGGTGAGTCTACGTCGAGTTCAAAGTTAGACATCACAAATAGGTGTGTCCAGAGTTTGTGGCGGTAGTCTTCAACGTCGCGGAGGTGCGGATTGAGCTGCCCCATCACTTCAATGATAGCCTGGGCAGCACGGTTTCTTTCAGAACGGTTTTCAATTTCCATGGCATGAGCAATCATGTTTTGGACATTTCTACCGTATTCTGGTAAGATCAGTGGACCGCGCGTGGTATTATATTCCATAATTAGTTTTCAAGATGCGCTGCCAAAGCGTTATCATAGATGGCTTGTGCATCTGTGATAAAACCGTAGTGCTGCTCATCAATTTGTAATTTACCTTTGGTAACATGCCCAAGAAGTGTCATGTTGACGCCTGTAGATAACATGTACTCGACAAAAGCTTCTTCTTGCTCTTCGGTCACACTGACAACCACTCTACCCTGTCCTTCACCGAAAAGAAAAGCATCGAGGCGAATATCGGCATCGCTGACAATATCAAAACCAAGACCTCTTGGCATTGACATCTCAACGAGTGTAACGTACAAGCCACCATCTGCCACATCGTGAACAGCAGATACAAGCTCATTGGAAATGAGACCTTTAATAGCTTGCTGCATTTCGAATTCTTCTTCAAGATTGAAGTATGGTGCAGGGGAAGCTTTAATGCCATGGTAACTGGCTAGGTATTCAGAAGACGCGATATCTTCAGTGTAGTTTCCGATTAAGAAAATGAGGTCACCTTTTTGTTTGAAGTCAAGGGTCATGACTTTTTCTTTGTTTGGAACGATACCGATCATACCGATGGTTGGCGTAGGAAATACAGGTACTTCTTTGCCATTCATGACAGTTTGATTATAGAAAGAAACATTTCCTCCGGTAACCGGCGTTTCAAATTTCAAACAAGCGGCAGACATCCCTTTGATGGCACCGACAAACTGCCAGTAAGATTCTGGGTTGTATGGGTTACCAAAATTCAAGCAATTGGTAATAGCACTTGGGACACCACCAGCACAGGTAATGTTGCGAGCTGCCTCACTAACGGCAATCATGGTACCAATTTCTGGATCTGCGTTGACATAGCGCGAGTTGCAGTCTACGGTCATGGCAAGCGCCTTGTTGGTCCCTTTGATATTCACCACACCTGCATCTGAAGGGCGGTTGGTGGTCATGTTGCGGGTTCCGACCATAGAGTCATATTGCTCATAAACCCAGCGCTTAGAAGCAATGTTTGGCAGGGCTAACATTTTGTCGGCAACCACTTTTAAATCCGATGGTTCGGCAACTTGGCTGATATTGAATTTTTTGTATTCTTGGTAGTAAGCTGGTTCTGCGTATTCTCTTTTGTATTGAGGAGCTCCACCACCCAACACCAATGATTCAGCAGGAACATCACCTACCAAAGCACCAGACATGTAGTAACGGATACGACCTGTGTCAGTAACCGTTCCAATTTCTTCAGCATGGAGATCCCATTTATCGAAAATGTCTTTTACGATTTGCTCTTTGCCCTTTTGAACCACAACGAGCATGCGCTCTTGAGACTCAGACAGAAGAATTTCATAAGGCAACATGTTGTCTTGACGCGTTGGTACGCGATCGAGGTGGATTTCCATCCCGACACTTCCTGCAGCACTCATTTCACAAGTTGAACAAGTGATTCCGGCTGCACCCATGTCTTGCATACCAACAATGGCATCGGTTTGAGACAATTCCATGGTGGCCTCAAGTAAGAGTTTTTCCATGAAAGGGTCACCAACCTGAACTGAAGGAAGGTCATCGGCTGAAGCCTCAGTAATATCTTTTGAAGCAAAAGCAGCACCAGCGATTCCGTCTTTACCAGTGGCTGAACCAACAATAAACACAGGGTTTCCTGGGCCTTTAGCGGTTGCAGAAATAATTTTTTTGGTGTCAATGATTCCGGCAGAGAAAGCATTCACAAGTGGATTTGTATTGTAAGATTCATCGAAGAAGACCTCGCCACCGACAATTGGAATACCAAAAGCGTTTCCGTAGTCACCGATGCCTTTTGTGACACCTTTAACTAACCATTTGGTGCGTGCTTCTTCAATGTTTCCGAAGCGCAATGAGTTGAGTTGCGCAATTGGGCGCGCACCCATTGTAAAGATATCGCGGTTGATTCCGCCAACACCTGTTGCAGCACCTTGATAAGGCTCAAGGGCGCTTGGGTGATTGTGAGATTCAATTTTAAAGACACAACCCAGACCATCGCCGATGTCCACTAAACCAGCGTTTTCTTCACCAGCCTTCACTAACATATGCGGGCCATCTTTTGGCAAAGTCTTGAGCCAGAGGATAGAGTTTTTGTAAGAACAGTGCTCACTCCACATAACGGAGTAAATGGCTGTTTCAGTAAAATTAGGGGTACGACCGAGTATTTCTTTGATCATGTCAAATTCGTCGGCGCGGAGACCTAAATCGAGGGCTTGTTGGAGCGTGGCTTCTTGTTGGTATTGGCTTTGCATAAGATTTGTGAATTCGACACAAAAGTAAGCATTAATTAGATAGCATCTTTCAACTTTAAGCCTTAAATTTGTCCTTTAAAAAGCTAAAATAATGAGTTACGACATCATCGTTGTTGGAAGTGGTCCTGGCGGATACGTCACGGCCATCCGCGCCTCTCAGTTGGGCATGAAAACTGCTATTGTTGAACGCGAATCACTAGGAGGTATTTGCCTTAATTGGGGTTGTATTCCGACTAAAGCACTTCTTAAAAGTGCCAATGTTTATGAATACCTTCAACACGCTGCAGACTATGGTATTACTGTAAAAGAAAGCAGTGCCGATTTCGGTGCCATGATCAAGCGCAGTCGCGATGTAGCAAGTGGCATGTCGAACGGGATTCAATTTCTCATGAAGAAAAATAAAATTGATGTCCTCAAAGGTTCAGGTGTCATCCAAGCAAATAAATCTGTTGAAGTAACCGACGAAAGCGGTGCCAAAACAGTCTATACCGCTGCCAAAGGCATCATTATTGCAACCGGAGCTCGCTCACGCGAACTTCCTAACTTACCACAAGACGGTACTAAAATCATTGGTTACCGCCAAGCCATGACCCTCCCTACGCAACCTAAAAAATTAGTGGTGGTTGGTTCAGGAGCAATTGGAGTAGAATTTGCCTATTTCTACAATGCGATCGGCACAGAAGTAACGGTTGTTGAATATTTACCAAACATTGTCCCGGTTGAAGACGAAGAAGTTTCAAAACAACTCGAGAAGTCCTTTAAGAAAGCAGGCATCAATATCATGACCAATGCATCAGTCGAAGCTGTAGATACTTCAGGTAAAGGCTGTGTTGTAACAATCAAAACTGAAAAAGGCGAAGAAAAAATCGAATGCGACGTTGTTTTGTCTGCTGTTGGTATTCAAGCAAACATCGAAAATATCGGCCTTGAAACAGTAGGTATCGTAACAGATAAAGGGCGCATTTTGGTCAATGAGTATTACCAAACCAACATCCCTGGTTACTACGCTATTGGCGATGTCGTTCCTGGCCCAGCACTTGCACACGTTGCTTCAGCTGAGGGGATTATCTGTGTTGAAAAAATCGCAGGTCATCATCCAGAGCCACTTAATTATGGCAACATCCCTGGTTGTACTTACTGCTCTCCAGAGGTGGCTTCTGTCGGCATGACTGAAAAAGCTGCCAAAGATGCTGGTTACGAAATCAAAGTTGGTAAATTCCCATTCTCAGCTTCTGGTAAGGCCAGTGCTGCTGGTGCCAAAGATGGTTTTGTTAAACTTATTTTTGATGCCAAATACGGCGAATTACTTGGTGGTCACTTAATCGGAGCCAACGTAACTGAAATGGTTGCCGAATTGGTTGCAGTACGCAAATTGGAAACAACAGGTGAAGAACTCATCAAAACAGTTCACCCTCACCCTACCATGTCTGAAGCCATCATGGAAGCCGCAGCTGCAGCTTACGGCGAAGTGATACACTTATAAGAATAAATCTTTGAAAAATAAAAAAGCGCCCGAAAGGCGCTTTTTTATTTTCTTTCAAATTGTTTTGGAATTGTTTTTTCCGAGACTTTTAAACCTATACAACTAATTACAGACCCAAGGCTTCGTAAATAAAATCAAAGGTGGAAAGTATGACGGGTTGGCCATCGATGACGGCAATATTGTGTTCGAAGTGAGCACTTGGTTGACGGTCAGCGGTAACGATCGTCCATTTGTCATCGAGGGTTTCAACTTTTTCAGTCCCCATATTGATCATGGGTTCAATAGCGATAGTGAGGCCATTTTGAATTTTCTTCCCGCGACCACGACGGCCGTAATTAGGCACCTGTGGTTCTTCATGCAGCTCTTTGCCTAAGCCGTGACCCACTAGATCCCTAACGACACCGTAACCATTAGCTTCAGCGTGTTGTTGAATGGCCCAGCCGATATCTTCAATACGATTGGCGGTTGTGGCTTGTTCTATGCCTAAATACAAACATTCTTTCGTGACTTGACAAAGTTTTGAAACTTCGGGGCGCACCTCACCTACTTCAAAAGTGTAAGCGTGGTCTCCGTAGTATCCTTTGTAAAACGAACCGCAGTCAACAGAAACGATATCGCCTTCCTGAATGGGTTTGTCAGTTGGCAAACCGTGTACGACTTGTTCATTGACAGAAATCAAGAGTGTACTTGGGCAGCCATACAAACCTTTGAAACCAGGCTTGGCATTTTGTGTTAAAATATACTCTTCAGCCATTTGATCCAAGAAGCGGGGTGTCACACCAGGTTTTAAGTGTTTAGCCACCAAACCTAGGGTTCTACTTACAATTTGCGCTGCTTCGCGCATGATTTCAATTTCTTCTGGAGTTTTGTAACGGATCATGAACTTATCTAAGAGTGACATTCGGCAAAGTTACCAAGAAAAAGCATGGTGTCAATGCCATCTGCGTAGTCTGTTAATTTGGGGCACTGCGCCGAACCGAAAGGCAGGTAAGCATGGCCAACTACGCATTGAAGTGACAACTCGTTCTCTTTCAAGTATTGCGCTACTTGATCTGTTGACTGATAGCGCCAATAATGCAGCATGGCCAGCGGTGAAAACAATTCTTTACTTTCTTTTAATAAAATGAAGTTGTTATCTAGGATTGGGCTCAGGTTGAGTAAGTGAATGGCTTTATTGTAATCATAATTGTTGCCGTATTTTTTATGATACACCACATCTGAAAGCGGCAATAAAGCTTCAAAAATTCGATTGAGTTCAAAATCTGCAGGTAACAGTACTTGTGTGACATTTCGACAGCCCCTTCCAAAATAACGCAAGACATCCTGCCCTAGCGCCATTAATTCTTCAGGTGTTTCGGAACCATCTAGAACTGCCACAGAACTGCGGTGTCCTCTAAACAAGTGCGGATACTTTTCAAAATAAGTCTTGAAATGCAGCATGGCATTACCCGACCCAGTTGCGATAACCGCAGCAAAACCACTTAGTTTTCCTGCTGCAAATGAAATTCGGGTGCGCAATTCAGGTTCAAAAAGGCATAAAACTTCGGCGAAAGCAGGCAAAAGACGTGCATCTTCACTACTGAGCTTTACTAAGGCCTGATGTCCTGAGCAAAGCACGCACAGAAAATCATGAAAGCCTACTAGTGGTAAATTGCCCGGCAAAATCAGCGCCACAGTTTGTGGGCTTGTTGCAAACTGATACGACGACAGCCAATTTGTCAAAGCAGTTTCAGTCAACCACGGCCTGATTTCTTGCAACGCTAATTTGATTTGATCTGGTGTGAACCAACCGTTGAAGTGCTGTTCTTTGGCAATCAAGGCTTTGAGTTGATCAAATTCTGTTTGATTTAGTAAAAAAGAATGATCGTGACTAAGTATATCTTCAATCACTTGACCCAGCGCCGAAAAAGCACTTATGATTTGCTGTTGTTCCACGGTGCAAAAGTAAGGTTTTAATTTTTTTTGTTGCCCAACGCACAAAAGTATCGCTCAGACGTTATTATATTTGCACAAAATTTCGGATTATGGCCATCATGATTACAGACGAATGCATTAATTGCGGGGCTTGCGAGCCAGAATGTCCAAATAATGCAATTTACGAAGGAGGAGCAGAATGGAAATATGCTGACGGCACCTCTTTAAAAGGCATGATTCAGACGCTCAACGGTGAAGAAATATCTGCTGATTTTGCTTTTGAACCTGTCAACATGGATGTCTATTACATCTCACACGAGAAATGCACCGAATGTGTTGGTTTTCACGACGAGCCGCAATGTGCTGCGGTTTGCCCAGTTGATTGCTGCGTTGACGACCCTGATTACCGCGAATCTGAAGACGAACTCCTTGCTAAGAAAAACTTCATGCACCTCTAAAGGTGAAGCAAGTCTTACTTCAATTTTTTTTATTTCTATTTTGCTCTGTTCCTCTGTGGTCCTATAACGGCCGTGTGAGTCATGTCTATTTTGAACAAAACCAAAATGGACACATTATCAAAACCTCATCAGCGGAACCCTACGGTCTAAAACTCATCGAGACCAGCAATCACTTTCATTTCTTCATAGACGCCAATAATCCTTTGTTTCATATTTATGGACATATTGGAGGCTATAACATCACACTGCTACATTTCCTTGCACTGGGGCTCAGCCTGCTGCTACAGCTCGTGAGTTTTAGAAAAATCAATCAGGTCATGTCAGAAAGCAAGTTCTTTAAAAGATGGTCCTTGCGCTTTTTGAAACTTACATTATGGGGACTTCTTTTGATTGGTAACATTGGTGTTTTTATCGGCATTAACTATTATCAGACCCAAATTCATTTTAGATATCACCAGATTCCCGTATTCAAAAATCAAACTATTAAAGCCGTTCAAAAAGGCCTGCACAATCCGATGTGGTTTGAAAAGCAAGCAACAACAAAGCTTAGTGTTCAACTCTATATCAAAACCGGGACTAAATGGCACACCCAACGCGAAAATCCGGTATTGTATTTTACGAAGGATGGGGAAAATATGCCATTGAAATTTTCTCATTCAAGTCACTTCCTCAAACTAAGAGAAAATGGAAAGCATTCTAAGGTATTGCGCTCTAAAACACAATTTATTGTAATTGAATGCCCTGATATTTCAGGTCATATTCAACAAGAAATATTCCTTCCAAACGGACAAAAAGCCAATCATTTCGCCATAAGAAAAAAAGATCCGCCAAAGCGTATTTTGTTATTTGTTAATGGCTACAGACCCGTTTCTGCTTCAAAGGATTTAGAAAAGGTAAAAGATCAGATTTTGCAAAAGGGACTCGAACATCCCGACTCCAAAAATCTTATCTACCGCTCAGATAGCTATGATTATTGGCAAAATGGCGCTGAAATTGTCAAGAAATTTGAAGCACGACTCGAGCCAGACCTTACGCTATTCGCAGACGGACATCATTCTATACAAACATCCAATCATAGGAATCTTTTAAATTTTGCAAGTAAAGCAGCCGTTTATCCAAAACCCTGTGCCGGAAAAAAACACCGGTGTTATACCACCAAACTCGCTGATCAAACCAGCATACGCACCCTTGAATTATTGGCAACAAAATCAAATATTCAAGGATTCATGACGCGCTTTAAAGCTGGAAAAATTGCTGCACTCAACCTTCTGCAAGAAATGAGTAGCCTCGGAGACTACTCAAAAAACGATACACTTTATGTGGTGAGTCATAGCATGGGGCATGCCTATTTTTGCGGGATGGCTTCAGTCCTGAAAAAACACATGCAATTTGCCAATTATTACGCCTTAGCACCTGAGAATGCGAATGCCAAACGCTTTGATCAAAAAAAATGGCGAAGTGTTTTCCAATACGGCACTATTCTTTACGGTAAACGCAAGCACCCACTGTGTCAACAAGATGGTGTGGCGCCACAAGTAAAAATGAGTGGGATTTCTAAAGCGAGGCAGCTTGGTTTTCCAAAAACGTATGCGGCCAAATTGGGTTATTTTAGCGCACATTATGTCGGCTATTTTGACTGGATATTCAATATTCCACCTGAAAAAACAGGTTCTATTTCTAAATACTAAAACCGTTCAAACTTACTCAGGATCATTTCAATGATAGAAGCACCGACTACCCCGTGATGCCATTGCGCGTCGTGCATTTGCAAGCCTTCTTTCCCTTGGACCAACAACCTTATTTCCTGCTTGAGCCTGCCCTCTCCTGCGCCGTGAATCACCTTGAATTTTTGAACGCGTTGTTGGTGTTGCAAATTGCAGAACTTTTTAAATGCACTCATTTGTGCCAATAGTAAATCATGCGCTTGCAATTGAGCAGAAAGCCCCAAGGCTTCAGCGTGTAAGTCAATAAACGGTTCGGACTTTTGCGGTGATTTTTTTGTTGAAGTGCTTACTGAACTAGTAGCGTCTTTGACAATCAATTTAGCTGTACTCACTGCTTTTCTGGCGACCACTAAATGTGGAGCAATTTTCTGACTAAATCCAAATTCATCTTGAAGGGTTAGACTACCTGCTTCAATTTCCAATACTTTGAAAACACCTGTTTCGTGTAATATACTGACCTCCTGTCCTACTTGAAACATCATTGGAAACGCAGTGCTTTGATGGGGCTGATTCTAGAAACGACTCTGCTAGGCAACAGTAAAGCTACCATACACACTATAAAAGTGAGCACATTAATGCCGATAAAATGCAACCAAGAAAAAGCGACCGGAACAGCATCTAAGTAATATACCTCCGGATTCAGGGTGAAAACTTGAAACTGCTGCTGTATCCAAATGAGCAAGACCGAAAATAGATTACCAATGGCCAAACCTCTTAAAATTAAGTAGGAAGCTTGGTACAAGAAAATAATTCGGATGGAGCGGTTATTGGCTCCAAGTGCCTTGAGTAATCCGATGAATTGGGTTCTGAGTACAATGAGTACCAACAATGCCGAACCAACATTTATAATACCAATCAATAACATCAAAATTACAATGATCAGGACGTTAACATCCAAAAAGCTTAGCCAAGCAAAAAGATCAGCTTCGACATCTTTAATGGAATTAACTTGCAACAAATGCCCGTTGATAGGCCTCATTTCAAGTGTGTTTTTCAATGCTTTCTGTACCTCTTCAAAAGCAGTAAAATCTTTGAGGTTTACTTCAAAACCTGAGATGAATTGCTCAGTTGTACCTAGCCCATCGGAAAAATAAAAATGTAAAGGCCCATATTTTGTTTGCAAAGCCTGATGCGTTGTTCCGTCAATTAAAAGGACTGGTGAACCTGTTTCATCCAATACAAGATCTTGATAACTTATTGGGCGGGGTGCGTCAATTTTGATGGAAGCACGATCTATTTTTTCAAGCAAACTGCCCTGATTTTCCATCTTGAATGCGTTCACAACATAGGTCGTGTCGTTAAACACCGGAATTTGATAAGCCGTGTAAATTTCTGGGCCTTGCCCCCAATCAAAGAGCAAACGCTCAGAAGAACCCTGCAGGTCAATGGCAATGGTTAATTTTTGTTTTTCAATGATTGGCCTCAAAGAAATTCGGGTGCCAAAATCATTCATTTGCTGAACGACTTGCAAACTCACAAAAGCTAATTTTTGATCGTATTCTGCAAAGCCCGTTTGATAAATGCCCACCACCTTCATTTTTTTCAAAATCGGTTGGTTTTTGACGTAATAGACAGAAATCAGGTCATGTAACTTGTAGTTCAATTGCTGAGCAATGCTTTTTGAAAGCAAGATTTCATCTTGTTGAAGGGGATTGATGAGGCGGCCTTGCACCATATTTTGACGTAGAAAATCGAAGTTGTAGTGTTGATCAACCCCTTTAAACATCACCCCAAAAATATCTTGACGTTCAATAACGGAGTCTTTGGTTTGCAAAACCTTTATAGTATCTGAAAAAATTTGAGATTGCAGCATCGCAGGCTTAAATGCCACTGCTTGAAGACTGCTGACCCCTTTGATTTGTTGAGACTCCTGAATAAATGGAATTCGGCGGTCAATCGGCTCTGCTTCAAAAATATGACCTGAACCAGCTTTGGAAACAAAAAATGGCGCATTAAAGCCGATAATTTTGGCTTTTATTTCTTGTTGAAAGCCCGCCACGATTGCCAATGTTAAACTATTCACTAATATTGCCAAAGCAATACTAATAATGGAAATGCGCACAATTGGTTTGGTACGTTGCAAACCAAGGTGTTTTTGCCTGATCAGCCTAGAGGATATGAAACGTTCAAAAGACAATTATTCACTTTTACAACTCCAAAAATACACAAAGCTTTTGGCTTGGGTAGCCCTTCAAACAATTTTACTTGTTTCATGTCAACTACTCGAAAATAAAGCGACTCATGAGCTAGCACTTCCTATTGCTGAAACAATTGTCATTGAAGATGATTCCATTGAAGTAAGGCAAATTACTGAAGTTCAAAACAGCTATCAAAAACCAACTTTACAAAGCCCGAGTCTTGGTATTGATCGTCTGCATCTTTTTATCGATTCTTTAAAAAACAAACGAATTGCAGTTGTAAGTAACCAAACTTCAGTCGTAAATGGCGTTCATTTAGTCGACACCTTACTTGCCTTACAACTTAAAGTAATCAAAGTTTTTTCCCCTGAGCACGGATTTCGCGGCGACCTCGATGCCGGGCAACACGTGAGTCATAGCATCGATGAAAAAACGGGCATACCACTTGTGTCTCTTTACGGATCCAATAAAAAACCAACAGATGCCCAACTTGCCGATGTCGATATCGTAATATACGACATTCAAGATGTGGGCGTTCGTTTTTACACATATATCTCCACCTTGCATTACGTTATGGAGGCCTGTGCGGAAAATAAAAAACAAATGGTCGTGTTGGATCGCCCCAACCCGAATGGACATTATGTGGATGGGCCTGTCCTAGAACCACAGTTCAAGTCTTTTGTAGGAATGCATCCGGTGCCTATCGTTTACGGCATGACCATTGGTGAATATGCCATGATGATCAACGGCGAAGGTTGGTTGCACAAAGGCATACGCTGCAGCCTTTGGGTCATTCCTTGTAAAAACTACAAGCACAAACTCAAATATACGTTGCCTGTTGCGCCATCACCTAACCTAAGAACCGATGCGGCAATTACCTTGTACCCGAGTTTGTGTTTATTCGAGGCTACTACAATTAGTGTTGGGCGCGGTACAGATCAACCCTTTGAAGTATATGGCCATCCTAAATTTCCAGAACTTTCTTATCAATTTATGCCCATTCCGACCATTGGTGCCAAAAGCCCGCTTCATTTGAACAAGCTTTGTCAAGGATATGACCTACGCAGCTCTACTGTAAAAAGAAGCTATGAAATCAATTTAAGTTATTTGATCAACGCACGTGATTTACTCGGAGACACCAATGTATTTATTGATCAACCTGCCTTTTTTAATCGCTTAGCCGGGACAGCAAGTCTGAAGGAACAACTCGATAAAGGTTGGTCGGCAAAGGAAATTCGGGCAACTTGGCAGGACGGATTAAAGCAATTCATGGAGATCCGAAAAAAATACTTGCTCTACGAATAAAGCAAGTATTTCTCGGAATTCAATATTCAATTAGGGCTTCTTATTTAAGTAAGGTGACATGGCCAGTAAATTGAATGGCCTCCTCATCCTCTTTCATCTTAAGTGTTATTACCCAAGTATAGCTGCCATCTTGAACTGCTCTGTTTAAACCTGCGCCATAAGTTCCATCCCATCCGTAGTTATCGTCATAAGATTCAAACACAAGTTCTCCCCAACGGTTGTAGATCGCAAAACGATAGCTTGATTCCACATAGCGATTATTGATGTATGGTTTGAACGTATCGTTGGTGGCGTCGTCGTTAGGTGTAAATGTATTTGGTACATACAACAGGAATTCCTCTCTTACAATTACTGTAATGTTTGCTGTATCAATACAGCCTAGCTCGTTAGTAGCCGTGAGTGTGACTAAATATTCGCCAACTGCATCGTACACATGAATTGGGTTTGTTGCCACACTTGTGTCACCATCACCAAAGGTCCAGTCATAGTAAAGCGCGTAAAGGGATTGGTTATCAAAGAAGAAGGTTGCGTCATCAATGAGGTGTACCGTGTTATCTACAAAGAAGTCAGCAATTGGAGCTGGTACCACACAAACTAAATCTTCTGCGGTATCTGCCACGGTACAGCCATTTGTTCCGGTTACATACAAGGTGATGTCATAACAACCTGGTTGCGCAAATTGATGATCGACTTGCCCAAATTGGTATGAATCTTCACCATCTCCAAAGGTCCAGTAAACGTTTGTAGTTGTATCCTGAACAGTATCTGTAAAGATCACATTTACGTACTCACAAGCCTCTGTTATTGAAGCTGTAAAGCCAACTTCTGGTGATTCTAAAATGTCAATGATCACAGACATGCTATCTTGACAAAGGGTCTGAACATCGGTTGCAGTCAGTGTCACTTCATAGACGCCAAAATCATCATAAACATTATAGCCATCGTAGGTACTAGCTGTATCGCCATCGCCATAATCCCAAACATAAGTGCTGTTGCCTGCTGAATTGTTATCAAATAACACCGGCAAATCAGAACACTTCAATTGCGTAACTACATCAAAGTCCACATCAACTGGTGGCTGTACTGTTACCAAAATATTATATGGCCCAGATGCACAACCATACGGTTGAGACACTAAATTAATTTGATAATTGACAACTTGTTGTGCGTTTGAAAGATTCACGAGTATGTCATTGATCTCATCTGAGTACTGCGTAGTTAAGGTTTCTCCATTGACATTGACATTGTTTTGTGCCGACCAAGAGCTAGTAGCCAGAATTGTTGTTTCGATGTCGATGTTTGTATTTTCACCAGAACAAATCGTGAGCGGTAAATTTTGTAAATAAGCCCATGGGTTAACTGTAATGGTAAAAGTCTCTGTGGTTCCTTCACAAGTTAAACCTGCGTTTGTGAAGGATGGTGTGACATCAACATTGGCAACAACTGGGCTTGCTCCCGGATTAAGCCCGATGAAACCTGGGATATTTCCAATACCACCTGCAGCTAGGCCAATGCTTGTTTCGCTATTTAACCAATTATAAATTGTACCTGGAACAGCTCCACTAAATTGAACAGGCAATACATTCTCGTTATGACAAACCACTTGATCAGCGATTGGCTCAACATTTGGTCTAGGATTCACAGTGATTGTCATCTGTTCAGTGTTCCCTAAACAAGTTGTATTCATGTTGGTGTAGGCCGCCTGAACAACTAATGTAGCCACAAGTGGTGCATTGGTATTATTAATTGCCAAGAATGGTGCGATATCTCCTGTTCCTGAAGAAGCTAAACCAATTGCAGCTGTATTATTGATCCAATTGTAGGCAGTTCCAGGCACCGAACCTGTAAAGTCTATGACTTGTGAAAGATCACCAGAACAAATAACCTGATCTTGAGGGTCAAGTACATTAGGAATCGGATTAACGACATATAGGAAGGTATCAATATTGCCTTGACAGGTCACCCCTGCATTGGTATAGGTTGCATCGACGATGATTTGCGCCACATTCGGTACATTATTATTGGTGTTGCCGACAAATGCTGGAATCACATCTGTACCATTTGACTGATTCAGGCCAATGGTTAGATTGTCATTTGTCCAGTCGTAATCTGTACCTGGTACAGGACCAGTAAAGACCACACTTGGTATCGCCTCGTTGTCACAAACAACCACATCTGACTGAGCAATAACTGCAGGAATAGGATTGATGGTTACAGTGAAGTCTTGGGTTGAACCTTGACAAGTTACACCATTGTTGGTGTAATTTGGGGTGTAGCTAATGAGTGCTACTTGTGGTGCAGTGCCCAAATTCCAGCCTGTGAAATTCGGAATATTTCCGATGCCACTCGTGGCTAATCCAATGGATGGAATGCTGTTCGTCCAAGTATAATAGGCGTTTGGAAGTGTTCCTTGCATCACTACACCATTGACTATATCTCCACTACATATCACTTGATTTGGTGCATCCACAACTTGAGGAGTCGGATTCACGGTAATCGTGAATGTTTCAATATTACCAAAACAAGTCACCTGATTATTTGTGTAACTGGCAGCTACTTCTAGGGTCGCTGTGATCGGGTTCAAGCCATTGTTAATTGCCGTAAAGGACGGAATGTTTCCTTGCCCTGTACTTGGCAAACCAATGGTGTTATTGTTGTTGGTCCAGTTATAAGTACTATTTATCACCGATCCTGTAATGAAAGTAAGCGGTACCGTCTGCCCAGCACATACTACCATATTTGGCAGTGAGTTAAAGTTCGGTATCGGGTTGATCGTGATGAAGAAGGTATCTATCGGACTTGAACAAGTAAAATTACCGTAGGTATCAAGTGCTTGAACTTGAATCATGGCTGTTACAGGCACAGTAGTTGAAACCGATGGAATAAATGGCAAGATGTCACCCACCCCATTGGCAGGAAGGCCAATTAGTGTTTGATTATTAACCCAACTAAAGTTGGCGTTTGGCACTGAACTGGCAAAAGAAATTCCGTTCAAGACGGTACCGCTACAAACCGTCATATCTTGAGTTGGAATCATGACAGGTGACGGGTTCACGGTAATCGTGAAGGTTTCAGCATTACCCGTACAAATTTGGGTACCGTTGACATATTGTGCAGTAACCGTAACTGTTGCAGTAATTGGTGTGTTGCCTGTGTTTGTGGCTGTGAACATACCAATGTTGCCCGTGCCACTTGCCGCTAAGCCAATCGACGGATTGTTGTTGCTCCAGACATAAGTGGTTCCGGTTGAAGGGCCCGTGAAGTTGATCGCTGCCACTTGTGCGCCGTTACACACTACTTGGTTGGTTGGTGGTGTTACCTGAGGTTGCGGGTTCACGGTAATCGTGAAGGTCTCGGTATTGCCTAAACACAACTGACCTGCATTGCTGTATTGTGCTTGAACGCTGATCGTAGCCACAATTGGCGTCTGACCCGGGTTCTGACCCGTGATGCTGGCAATGTTTCCTGTGCCGCTCGCTGGTAAGCCAATGGATGGGTTGTTGTTTGTCCAGGCGTAAGTAGTTCCTGATACATTTCCTGTAAACAATACTGGCAAGGACTGATTGCCTACACATAAGTTTTGGTTGGCAGGGTCCACAACGTTTGGTGTAGGGTTCACGGTAATCGTGAAGGTTTCAGCATTACCCGTACAAATTTGGGTACCGTTGACATATTGTGCAGTAA
>CAZPWB010000028.1:0-32442 GCA_964590425.1 uncultured Lishizhenia sp.
GCTGTTTCTTTTTAACTTTTTTTTTTGGTCTTGCATACGAAAATCGTTCCAAAAGTTTCGGGAGCGCGTAGCCGTCAAGGCCGTTTATGGCAACTACGTTTCCTTTGTCCAATTGTAACCAGTTGTCTTCAGAAAGCAGTTCTTCTTCATAAAAAATAGCCTCTATTGAGGCAATGACATGGATACATCCGTTTTCTTCGATGAGGTATTCATTGACATATTTGCAAAGCAACTTGACGGGGCTGCCTTTGACAAAAGGCACTGGGCAACCACCATGGTAAACAGGCTCAAGGTTGGTCATGTCAAACTCACTGATTTCTTCTGGGTAATTGGCCGAGCTGTGGTGTGCATCTGCAATTTGCTCAGACGTAATATGATTGACCGAAAAATAACCGTATTCTTTGATGTTTTTGTAGGTGTGACGCGGCACGGTAGTAGGCCTCAAGATAAAGCCAATGAGTGCAGGGTCACTGCCAAGATGAGTGATGCTTGAAAAAACGGCTACATTAGTTTTGCCTTCATTGGAAATAGTAGCGATGAGGTTGGCAGATTTATAGCCCGTGCAGCTATTGACAAGGTTGAGGCGCTCGATGCGGCCCATTTTTTCGATTTCAGGGCGGTCAATTCGGATTAAAGACATAAAAAGTGTTTATTGCTGAACAAGCAGACTTTAGAAAGGTTTGAATTCCGGAATCAAAAAAAGGATACCTAAGCTCGTGCTATAAGCCGCATTTAATTGGTAGTCAATAAGGCCGTAGCGCGTGTATTGCGTTTTCCATTGAAGGGCAAAATCTCTGGAGAAAAAATAAGTTGGGCAGAGGCTGATGCTGGCGTGGAGCATGTCGTCGCCTTTGAGCAGAAAATCATCTTGAATTTGGATATTGCGGAGGTGGCTCAGGCCAACACCTGCAGTGGCATAAAAATAAAATGGTGTGCGTCTGTTGCGGCGAATGCGTAGGAGGTCTTGGCTGAGGGTAATACTTCCGCTTAATACACGACACTCATTGATGCTACTGCTACTGAATTCAATTCCGTAGCCATGATTATTTTTCGATTTATAGACTCCTAAAGTGTAAAGTGGCCCAACATCTTGCATGCCGTAATTGGCGCCACCTTGCAACTGCCCAAACCAAGCATCCCAGCTTCTGGCAAAGGGTTGAGCTAAGGCATGCTGCAAGGAAAAAATATAGAGAATAAGCAGCAATTTTTTCATGTTTAAAGTTAAGCATTAAAGAGAAATTCACAACTCATGCAAGTAAATATGTAAGGAAACACGCACTAAAGAGCAGGAGTTTTGTGCTTTATTCACTTAAATAATTTCAGTCATGAAAAGAAAAATTACCTTACTCTCCGCAGGGTTTATGCTGTGCTTTGGCATAGTGCGGGCGCAAGTTCCTTGTGCAGATGACCCCAATGGCTTTGTCGCCAGTAAGAATGTAGGCAGTACAAGTTCATATCAGCTAAAAATTGGTTTTGAAGAAAAAGCTGCCCAAACCTATGATTTCAACGGAACGGGCAAGATCATGAGCGTCCGGGTTTACGGAACGCATCAGACCATGACCTTTTCTGGTGTTCCGCTCAAGGTCAGTGTTTTTAATGTTGATGCCAGTGGAAAACCTACAACGCTTATATCGAGTATGCAGCATGTATGGTGGTCATATCCCGACAACAACAATGGATATATTCAATTGAATTTTCCGGGCGGCGTTAGCGTCAGTACAGATTTTGCGCTCACCGTAGAGGTTTTAAATGCACCACCGTTTGGGAGTACTTTCAATTTGAAATATACGGGTAACGGAGAAGGCCTTGGACAAGATCTCGCTTCTTTATCGGGCACTTCTACCGGGAATAATTGGGCTAGTGCTATGACAAGTTTTGCAAGTAATGGTGATTTTTACATCATTCCTACGATGTCCTTGCTCAATTTGCCAAGTTTTGATGTCAATACGGCTTGTTTGCAGACCAATGAATTGATGACGATCACCAACACGTCTCAGTTGGCTACAGATAGCATGTTCAATCAAATTAGTGAAAGCACTTATTCAGGAATCAATCATATTTATTCTTGGGATTTTGGGGACGGAAGCCCTGTTTCACATGCGTTGGCCCCGAGTCATGCATATGCAACGGCTGGTTCATACACCATTACCTTAACTACTAAAATTGAAGGTTGGAACCAGACATGTACTAAAACCTTTACCAAGCAGGTTTCAGTGGGGCTTGGGGTAAGCGCAAGCGCGCTCACGAATGTTACCTGTAATGGTTTGGCTAATGGTTCTGTTGTTGCCTTACCACAAGGCGGTTTAGCGCCGTATCAGTTTAGCCTCAATAATGGCCCATGGCAATCAACGGCTTCCTTTACCAATTTGGCTCCAGGTAGTTATCAGCTCCAAGTGAAAGATCAAAAAAATTGTATGTCAACTGTTTCCTTTAACATTAGTCAGCCTGCCGGAATTAGCATCAATAGTATCCTTGCTACAAACAGTGCTTGCGGGCAACCTAATGGTGCTTTTACCGCGGCAGCAACGGGAGGAATGGGTACTTTGCAATACAAAATCAACAATGGAACATACCAAAACTCGGGTACTTTTAGCGCGCTTTCAGCAGGGCTCTATGTACTAAGTGTCAAGGATGCCAACACTTGTGTTGCTACAGCAAATGTTTCCATCAATTCAAGTACGGCGCCTAGTTTAAACCCGCCAAATGTGAACAATGTCAGTTGTTTCAATGGCAGTGATGGCTCTATTTCTTTGAGTTCAACAGGCGGAACCGGCCTTGTTCAATATAGCACTAACAATGGTCAAACTTTTCAAAACAATGGGCTTTTTACAGGCTTAAGTGCTGGAGCATACACATGTGTCGTGAAAGACAACGCGGGCTGTACAAGTTTTGCGGTTGCAAATGTGACGCAAGGAACAGCCATGAGTGTGGTAGCAAGCCCAACAGCCGTAAGCTGCTATGGTGCTAATAATGGCAGCATAAGTGTTGCTTCTTATGGTGGAACAGGAACACATACATATAGTTTAAATGGTGTCAATTATCAATCTTTGAATCAGTTCACTGGTCTGTATGCGGGTACTTACAATGTTTATGTGAAAGACGTCACTAGTTGTGTGAAAACGGCCATTGTGACGGTGAATCAGGCACCTGCATTGGCAGCTTCCATGAGTGTTTTAGCGGCAACTTGTAACGGACAAGCTAGCGGCAGTATTACGGCTACAATTAGCGGAGGTACACCCTCGTATAGTTTTAGTTTAGACGGCATCATTTTTCAAAGCTCAAATGTTTTTAGCAACCTCATCTCCGATACTTTTAGCTTAACCGTAAAAGATGCCAATAATTGTCTACTGACCACAAGTGTGTTGGTTGGTCAGCCAAGTGCCTTGAGTGCAATGGTCAATACAACCAATGCCACTTGTATGTCTAGTAATGGTTCAATAATGGTTGTAGCTGCTGGCGGTGCTGGCAACGGATATACATACAGTTTAGATGGTATTAATTTTAGTGCCACAGGATTATTTAGCAATTTGGCAGCAGGAACACATTTTGTGGTTTTACGCGATGCCAACATGTGTCAGAATACGGTTTCCGGCGTGATTACCTCCGCGGGTGGCCCACAAATAGGCAGCCTAAGTGCACAGAACGTTTCTTGTAATGGTGGTACGGACGGAGCAATCACTGTACTCAATGTAACAGGTGGTACAGGTAGCTTGCAATACAGCAAAAATGGCATCAATTTTCAGCCAACGAATGTATTTAACAACTTGGGTGCTGGAGCCTACATTATTCATGTGAAAGATGCCAATGGTTGTATTGATACAATGGCAAAAACTGTATTGCAGCCCAACGCCTTTTTGGTCATGACAAATGTCACTGATGTCTTGTGTCATGGTGCTTCAACAGGAGCCGCACAAGTTTTGGCTTCTGGTGGCGCTGGTTTTTTTGCCTACAGTTTGAATAATGGACTTAATTATCAGGCAGGTTCAAACTTCTTGAATTTAGGTGCGGGTTCCTACACCGTAATGATTAAAGATGCTGCAAATTGTATTGCTGTACACAACTTTATCATTACTGAACCTAGTCAAATTCTAGTGCATACAGCTACCTTAAATGTCACCTGCTACGGTGCCAATGACGGTGAAATTACGATCACGGCTAGTGGTGGTGTTGCACCTTATTTGTACAGCGTAAATGCTTTGCCATTTACTGGCCTAACTAACTATGATAACCTCGCAGGTGATCAAGTTTACGAGGTTCATGTTAAAGATTCAAACCTTTGTATGGTGACTGTTTATCGCTTTGTCAATGAACCTTCTTTGATCCAACTGGACTACCTCGTTACCAATGTGTCGTGTTTTGGCGGCAATAATGGCGCAGTTAATTTAAACCTAACCGGAGGCGTGAGCCCTTATACGATTTCTTGGAGCGATCAAAGCATTGGAAGCTCTATCAGTAACCTGAGTGCAGGGCCTGTTGGTGTCGAAGTAAGTGACTTGAATGGCTGTACCGGACAAATGGATTTCATCATTGCTCAGCCTGCTACACCTTTGGTAGTGAATGCCAATATTACGCATGCTTCTTCTGCCTCAGCGCTTGATGGCGCACTTGATTTGACCACAACAGGCGGTACGCCACCGTATAATTATATTTGGTCTAATGCAGCCACTGACGAAGATTTAACGGATCTTGGTGTGGGCTTGTATATCGTAACCATCACAGACGACAACGGTTGTTCTTTGGCCACAACTTTCCAAATCAATAATATGGTTGGGGTCGAAACACAAGTAGCGCCTGAATGGTCAATTTATCCGAACCCAGCTACTGATTTACTCTTTAGTGATTTCGGGCTCGCAAAACCACATACTTTGCGCATTTACAATGCACTTGGTCAGGTATTTTTGTTAGAAACCAGTCAAGAAAAGTTAGGGAAAATCGACGTAAGCTTCCTGCCAGCAGGTACTTACATGATTGAACTTAGCTACGATCTACAACAAGAAACACGTTTATTTACCGTCATCAAATAGCTCGGACTTTTTGATGTAGGTGAGGGCCGCCTTGGAAACAGGGCGGCTTTTTTGTTCTCAAAAAATTATAAAACAAGCCAAGAAAAGTGTAAGCATCTTGCCCTCTAAATGGCTGAATTTTGTAGAAGTAACAACGCAGTTACCCTTAAAAACTGACATTATGATCACAAATGAAGAATTGCAAAAAAATGTGCAAGATGCCATCAAATGGCAACCGCTGTTAAAAGCAGCAGAAATAGGTGTGATAGCCAAAGAAGGCGTAGTATCACTGACAGGTAACGTAAATAGCTTCACTAAAAAAATGGAAGCAGAAAAAGCTGCAAAAAGTGTGGCAGGAGTTCGTGCAGTCGTAGAAGATATCCATGTCAAATTCGCTAATGACCTCGAAAAAACAGATGAAGAATTGGCCAGTGAAATCCTGCGAGGCATGAAGTGGGATTGGTCGGTGCCAGAAGATAAAATTCAGGTGAAGGTCGAAGACGGATGGGTTTCTTTAGATGGTGCCGTTGAATGGAATTTTCAGCGCGAATCGGCAAAAAACTGCACGGCAAATTTAATAGGGGTTAAAGGGGTAACCAATAATATTTCAGTCAAATCAGGATCTACAGATCAGGTAGAAAAAGAAGCGATTGAAAAAGCCCTTTCGCGGAGCTGGATGGTTGATGACCAAAATATCCAAGTAAAAGTGAAAGGGAATAAAGTTGTCTTGCGTGGTGCGGTTGAATCTCTCTTTGAGAAAGAAGAAGCAACACGCTTGGCCTGGAACGCGCCAGGGGTCAATGAAGTAGACAACGAACTGGCTGTCATTTATGATTTTTGAAGGAGAATCATAACTTGAATGAAGAGCAGCACGGGCAACCGTGCTGCTTTTTTTTATCCCACGTAAAAAACTTACGTACTTGTGGCTTACCTTCGTAAAAATTCTAGCCATGACCTATCTTCTTCTTGCCCTTGCATTGCTCTCTGTCATTTTGTTGTTCCTGATTTTTTCAAAAATTTCGGGCCAACAAAACCAAAACAACGAGCAACTCATAAAAGAAATGCTGAGCGCGCAGTTTAAAGAAAATCGCCAAGAACTTTCCGAGTCTTTGCGTCAGAACCGCGACGAACTTACTCAGGGCCTTGATCGCCTGACTCAAAAATTAGAAGAGAAGCTACTCTTGATCAGCGAGGGGCTTAACAAAAACGCCAAAGAAAACCGCGATGAGCTCACCAACTCTTTGAAAAACTTCTCAGACACCATGGCTGTCAAGCAATCTGAGCTCGTGAAATCCACGGAAGAAAAGCTCGAAAAGATGCGCGAAACCGTAGACGAAAAGTTGCATAAAACGCTCGAGGAGCGCTTGGGGCAGTCGTTCAAGTTGGTCTCAGAACGTCTTGAAGCCGTTCAGAAAGGCCTAGGTGAAATGCAAAACTTAGCCAGTGGTGTCGGAGACCTCAAAAAAGTTCTTAGCAATGTCAAAACGCGTGGGGTTCTTGGAGAAATTCAACTCGGCAATATTCTAGAGCAGATCATGGCGCCAGAGCAATACGAGGCCAATGTCAAGACCAAAAAAGGCTCCAACGATCACGTCGAGTTTGCCATTAAATTGCCTGGAAAAGATGACCTTGGTCAAGAAGTCTATTTGCCAATTGATGCAAAGTTCCCACAAGAAGATTACGTGCGTTTGCAAACGGCCTATGACCAAGGCGATATTGTTGGCATTGAAGCCGCCAATAAAGCACTTTCCAATAGTATTAAGAAATTCGCCAAGGACATCCGCGATAAATACATTGACCCACCGCACACCACTGATTTCGGTATCATGTTCTTGCCAATTGAAGGTTTGTTTGCAGAGGTTGTGCGTCAGCCCGAGCTCGTGGCTATATTGCAGCGCGAGTACAAAATCATTGTAACGGGCCCAACTACACTTGCCGCCATGCTCAATAGTTTGCAAATGGGCTTCAAGACGCTAGCGATTCAGAAGCGCTCGAGCGAAGTTTGGCAAATTTTAGGTGCTGTTAAAACCGAATTCACGAAGTTCGGAACGGTCTTGGAAAAAGCCCGCAAAAAAATCTCTGAAGCCGACGGCGAACTCGAAAAATTGGTGACTACGCGCACCAATCAATTGATGTCGAAACTCAAAAAAGTCGAAGAGCTCCCAAGTTCAGAAAGCGCCAAGTTACTCGAAGGCCCAATTGAAACCTTTGAGGAGGATTCAGAGGAGGTGTGATTAACGCTTTAGGAATTCAGCGGCAGTCAAAACCGGTAATTGCGATTTTTTAAAGTCCTTTTTGTTGCGCGTCAAGAGCACCTCTGCCCCATGTGCCTGAGCAGTGAAGTACTGAAATCCATCTTCAATATCATGAAATTCTGATGCTAATGCCAATTCTATGGCTTTGTCATCTAGCGCTAAAATATTGACTAAAACTTTAAACTTTTGTAAGTATTTTTTCGCATCTGAAACCGGATAATGTTTGGCTAGTGCATAGCTCGCATTGGCAAAACTCAATGAAGAAATTTGAATTTCAATTTGGCCCTGATCTGCCAGGGTAAAGAGCATTTGTGCTTCTTGATAAAAAGGATCGCGTTGAGCCAATAGATCTATGATGATGTTCGTATCGACAAAAACCTTTTGCATCAGGCGTGTTTTTGGTTTTGATACGCTTGGTAGGCTTCCTTTTCATTGTAGCTTTTTGCAATGATGCCTGTGAGCTCCTCAACAAGCGGGCTAATCTCATGCGTGCTTTTCCCTTGAAGTGTCAATGATTTCAGATAGGCCTCAATCAATTTTGACAAACTAAGGTTTTGCTGCTTTGCGTAGAGCTTAGCTTGTTCAATAACGGCTTTATCAATGTTAAGGGTGAGTTTGGTATGCATGGCCAAATGATTTACGTACGAAAATAATAAATTTTCACGTAAGTAAGGCGTGCTTTTCTTAATGGTTTCAAATTTCATCAGCAAGTAATTTGTAAGTCAAACTACTTTTTCGACATTTTATTCTCTTTGAAATTTTTGAAAAGGAAATCCTTTAAGCTTCTACGGTAGCCTTCTTAGATTGTCTGTATAAAAAGCTTTCATAAATGAAACGCTTGGCAAAGCGCACTTGCTTGTCTGAATTGATGAGCTTTTTATAGACATTGGCATTGACGCCAAAGTATTCGTAGCATGCGCCATTCGTAAATGTGATTTCAAGCAACAAACCTTTGTGTCTGAAATCGGCGATGCCACATTCATTGATCATTTGCTTATACTCTTCTAGTTGTGCAGCTTTTGTTTCAGGGGCAATGCTCACTAAGAAATGATACCCATCAACTACCTGACGTCCCATCTCTGCAGCTTCTTCTTTCATCGGATCACCATCCTGAAATTTATCGGGGTGCCATTGCTTCACGAGGGCTCTGTAGGTTTGCTTCAGCGCAGCAAGCTCAATTTGGTTTTCAATTTGGAATAATTTCTTGTAATCGTTGATGCGTTTCATGTACTGAGTTAGGCCGGCAAAGGTAGGCCTCTTTTTTCGTTATTGGGCTGAATTTGCCAATTATTACTGCACGGCGCTGTTCAAGCCCTGAATAGAATCGTGCACGGCCATGGCCTTTTGCACTTTCTGAAGGTGTGCTTGGTTGCGCTTTTCAAGTTCAGTGACTGGAATAAATGGCTGCCTAGTAATCGGAAAGTCTTTGAGCATTTCTCCGCTGTAGTAAAATTCATAGCAAAGCCCTCCAAAGGTGTATTCTTTGTTCCCGACCGTGAAATTCGAGCCGCCCACTTCTGGGTTCTTTTTAGGCTTGCTTTTCTGAAAACCCAAATTGAAGAGGGTACCAATAATTTCTGGTCTGTACGATAAATCTTCGCCAGCGCGCTCCCAATGTGCTTGGTACTGCCTGATTAAAAACGCGGTGTACAAATACGAGTAAAAATGATCGCCACCCATAATGAGTCTTTGGATGGTTTTGTGCTGATGCGCCTTGATGCTGTCGATTACCAAGCCTGGAGCTGCATCGGTGGTATTGAGCGTTTTGTAAAAGTAATCACCTGGGTAAAACTCGCTTTTCGGGTTGATCAAGTTTTTTTCAATTTGCAAGGCGGTGTGTTCCAAAATACTCGTCACACCGTAGCCGCGATTTTTTGGTAAAATCACACTGCTAAACGGATACACATATTGCTTGAAGCGTTCGCGGTTGGCATTGAACATGCGCACTTGCTCTCCTACTAAACACATCACAATCAGTCTGGACTCGACACCTGTAATTCTAGACGCTGAATCAATCGCCGCTTTGTCTTTGCGCACTGCGTCACAGAAAGTTTTCCAAACGGTATAATTTGAGAATTCAAACAAAGACTTTTTATTGCTTTTGGCCTTAATTTTTCTGAGTTCTTTCTGAAAAAGTTTGTTGTCTTTGAGCAAGAGTGCAGCTGCATCAAACATGCGCTGGGCAATGCTGATTTCTTTTGTGGCAAAATAAGCGTTATTGATTTTTGCGGCATCGAGTGGGCTGTACTTGGCTAAAAGCCCGATTTTTTGCAACAAGATGCTTTCTTCACGTGCAAGATTCGCTTTTTTTGACTTGAGGTCAGAGCCATATTGCTTGGCCATCGAGCTGAAATAGCGGTTGTTGATATCGACATTCCCCTTTTCGTTGGTCCATTTAAACTTTACGGCAAGGGCAGTCAGCATCAAGAAAACAGCGAAAATGGAGAGGAGGTGAAGAACCGTAAAATAAGTGAGGCGTAAGAATCTATATTTCTTCTTCTTTTTTTCTTCGTGAATGACTTCCATGTTGCGGTAAAACTCAGATTGCAAGCGTATTCTACTCTAGATATTAGAATTAGTTACACTTAATCCCAATCATCTGTTCGAAACGGAAAGAGCGGGAGGCCAGCCATGTTGAAAACAGTCCCTGCTTCGTAATTTTTAAAGCAATAGCGGATGGCTTTGAGTTGACCAAAGTTCTGTGTCGGGAATTCAATGGCTAAACTGTTGGGGCTTGGGCCAATTGCAGCCGTAACTGGCGTAAAGCGCTGAGTAGAATCGGCAATTTCAAAGCCCGTAAAAAATTTGTCGTCAATAGTTTTTCCGGTCAAACCCGTTGTGGCGTTGTCGAAATACAAAACACACGTATTTCCTTGGATTTCATAATGCGTAAAACGAGGTGAGTTGACATTTTCTATTGGCAAACTATAGGTTTGGGCAAGGGCCAAATTGGCCAAACGCGAACCGATGGGTTTTTTCTGAGGCGGATGAATATTAGTAGCATCTTGTAAAGGAACAAGGTCGATGGTGCTCACAATACCACAATTCGGAACGCTCAGTGCAACTTCACTTTGGGCTTCGCGGAGTTTGGCAGCAGCGGTAGGGTGGTCGTATAAATAAGGTGCAATTTCAACCAGATAAAAGGGCAGGTTGTTGTCAGCAAAAGTAAAACGCCATAAGAAAATGAGGTCTAAAAGTTTTTGGGCATAGCCATCGGGCCTACTCGAATTGCCTTCACCTTGGTACCACAAAACACCTTTGATCTTAAAATGACGAAGTGGCCTGATCATGTTATAGAAAAAGACAGTTTGCCGCAAGAAAGACAGAGAATCAGGGATGTTTTTATCGATGGGCTTGTCTGTGTGTTTTTCGAGTGTAGCAGCATTGAGCCAGCCTTCAATGGTTGAACCGCCGTAGCTGCTGTTGATCAAGCCAATTGGAACTTTGAGTACTTTCTGCAGCTCTTGGGCATAGGTATAGCCCACCACACTAAAGTTTGGCAATGTGGAACTCGAGGCATTGAGCCAAACACCTCCGGTGCTATTTTTGGGCGTAAAACTCGCTTCTTTTTCTACATTAAAGGTGCGTATGCCTTTGGCGTTGTTGGCCTCGTTTATGCTTTGTTCGGCATCGGCAATGGGTTGGTTTTTGTAACCGCGGTAAGTCATGGCCATGTTGGACTGCCCTGAACACAACCAAACTTCACCGATGAGTATGTTTTGCAGATTTTTTTGATCAGCGGCGTCTGAAATTTTGATCCAGTGTTCTTGGAAAGAACCAGCAGGGGTAAAGAGCTGAATTTCCCATGAACCATCTGCTTTGGTCAAGGTCTGAAACCAAGTGCTGCTCCAGGAAACCTTTACCGTGATGCTTTTTTTAATGCTACTCGTTCCCCACAATTTCACCACGCTATTTTGCTGTAACACCATGTTGTCCGATAAAATAGCAGGCAAAGTGAGTTTGGCCTGAGTGGTAAAACTCAGAAAAAAGAGGCTAAAGAATAGAAAAAAGTTGCGCATCAAACTGAGTGCTAAATTACGCAAAGTCAAGAATACAAGCAGCAAACCACGATATTGGAAAACTATTTTTAAATTTGATTTCTTAACCACTCAAATCTTTCAATCTATTTTGCTACGTCGTCTTTTCAACATGGAAATCGCGGAAAACCGCGTCTTTGGCCTAGACATCTTGCGTTTCATCGCTATTTTCATGGTTCTTCTGGGGCATAGCCTCATTTTGGCGCCGCAAAGTGTCAAAAAAGTCGTGAACCCATTTCTTTATGACGGTGTCGCGATTTTTTTCGTGCTCAGTGGTTTTTTGATAGGTGGCATTCTACTCAAAGTACTGAACAAAGGTGCTGCTAGTTGGGCAGGCCTGCTCGATTTCTGGAAAAGACGCTGGATGCGAACCCTGCCGGTTTATCTGTTTGTCCTGCTCTATCTATTGATTTATACGGGCTTGGTTTTGCCTGAAAAGTTTCCTTCAGAGTGGTATCGTTTTTTCTTTTTTATTCAGAATATTTTTGGGCATCACCGCCCGGGTTTTTTTGCCGAGGCTTGGAGTTTGAGTATTGAAGAGTGGTTCTATTTATCGGTACCGCTGCTTATTTTTGGTGCGCTCATTATTTTCAAAACTGGCACTAAAAACACCATTCTAGCTGTCTGCCTACTTATTATTGGTTTAGTAACTTGGTATCGTTATCACCTTTACTACCAATATGGCTTTCCTAGTCATCCAAATCCATTGCAAATCAAGCAGTTTCAGGATTTTCTAAATAAGGAAATCGAATACCAAGTTATCCCAAGGCTAGACTCTATCATGTACGGCGTATTGGCGGCCTACATTGCTTTTTATTACCCAAAGTGGTGGTCGCAAAAATGGAATTTCGTTTTGCTTTTATTGGGCGTTTTTCTACTTTTTTACACGAAGTTTCATATGGGAAAAACCTACGGTCCTTTCAATAATATCTGGAGTCCGAGTCTGAAATCATTGGCTGTTTTCTTCATGCTGCCTTTTATGGCAAACTTGAAAAAAGGTCTGGGCAAATGGACTATTTGGGTCACCTTCTTTAGCCTCATTTCTTACTCCATGTACCTGATCAACCTAAATGTCGTGATCATTACCATCATCAAGCAAACCATTCATGGCAACTACAGCTCAAAGAAATTCATCCCTTCAGATACTTGGTACCTCGATTACGGACTTTTCTGGCTACTCACGATCGCAATTTCTTTCGTGCTGTATCAGCTAATTGAAGTGCCTTTCATGAAACTCCGCGATAAAAAGAAAGCTTAATGCCGTCCATCAGAAGAGCCAATATCGCTGCAGCTTATCTTGGTTTTTTGAGTTTGCTAGCCATTCTTGTTTTCATTTTTTTGAAGCAACAAGCGGCTACTTCATTACAGTATTTTGAGGGTAAAGATTTTCAAATTAGAAAAGTCGGACGTTTTGATACAGGCCCAAAGCTAGTACCCCGCACCTATGCGCCAGGGGCTTACTTTGAATTTGCTTTTTCCGGAAACACCTGCGAGGTGGTGCTAGAAGATGAAATTCGCTTTGGTAATTTGCACAACACCATTGTTTATCAGGTTGATGAGCAAAAACCAGTACGGCTAACACTAAGCAACAAGCAAAATAAAATAACCCTGGATGTAACTTCAAAAGCAGTTAAACATTTGGTGCGCATCTGCAAGGCGACCGAAGCAACACTTGGCTATATTGGTCTGATCGGCGTGAGCTGTGAGCGTTTGTTGCCCACAAAAAGGCCAAAATTACTCTTTGAATTTATCGGAGATTCAATTACTTGCGGTAACGGTGCTGACAATTCAAAAGTGCCATTTGGCGAGGGGAGTTGGTATGCGTATCACAATGCCTACATGAGTTATGGCCCCTTGTTGTGCCGTACTTTGGGTGCCGATTGGCAACTGAGTTCGGTTTCAGGTATTGGCCTCAACAAGAGTTGTTGCGGTTTGCGCTACCAAATGCCCGAGGTTTACGGATTTATTGGTTTCAATACTTTGAAAAAGCCATGGGCCTTCCAAAGGCACCGCAAACCAAATGTTGTTTTTGTCACGCTAGGCCAAAATGATGCCTTAAAAACCCAAACTCAGGCCTCAGCCTATGAAAAAGATTACCTTGCTTTTCTGAATAAACTCAGAAGGTATTACCCAAATGCCACCCTAGTTTGTTGCAATAGCCCCATGGCCACCCCAGCTCAAAAAGAACGGCTCAATGAAAGTATTCAAAAAGTAGTCAAACAACTCAGACAACAAAAAGATACCAACATCCACTTCTTTGCCTACCAAGGCGTTTACCGAGCGGGCAATGACAAGCATCCAACCCTGAAGCAGCACCAACTCATCAAAGCTGAATTGTTGGGTTTTGTAAAGAGAATGGGCTTGGGTTAGAGATCGATGTCTAAGATAATCCGTAAATTTTCGTGGACGCGTTGCGCCAAGGAATTTGGAAGAGCTCCTATTTTTTTGATGAGACGCCTGTTATCTATGGCCCTGAGTTGATCGATCATGATATCACAGGGTTGCTTGACCTGGGCCGTTCCTTTGGGAAGATGAACGCGTAAAATTTTACTTTCAGGTTGCACCTTGCTCGTGATTGGGCAAACTAAGGTAGATGGGTGCATGCGGTTGAGTAAGTCTGTCTGAATAATGAGTACAGGGCGTGTCTTGCCAGCTTCGGTCCCGTGGCGGGGTTCAAGGTCTGCTAACCAAATTTCATTTTTCTTGTGCATGCTCTTCAAAACGCTCAAATTCTTCGAGAATCAACATTGATTCGTCACTGACAAGCCCTGACTCATAACCTAATTGTTTAGCTAACAAGCGTCGTTGTTGCAGTCGGTTATAAAAATGCAGCGCTTCGTTGATGTAACGATTGCGGGGCTTATTTATTTTTTCGAGCACGCGTTCGGTTTCATCAAAAACAGTTTCGTCGAGTTTCAAGGAGAGCGTCTTCATGACTTTTGAATTAGTATATATCAAAAGTATATACTTTTTGACTTTATTCAAAATTAAAAAGTATGAAAAATTATAATTGCGCTGCCTGATACAATTTCAGTTCGTCCCAGGTGACTTTGTTGCCGAGTTTTTCTTTGAGTGGGGTTAGGGACGTGCCTTCGAAGTCTTCGAAGAGTTCGGCGAGTTCTTGGATGCGTTCGGCTTCCATGACATCTTCGAGTTCGATGCGTTCGGCTTTGATTAGGTAGACAAAATGGCTCGTGATGGTTTGTGTGGAGAGCTGACGTTCGCGGGCAATTTCTTGGACAGTTTTTCCTTCGTGAAGTAATTCGAGCGTCTTTTCTTGAGTGCTTTTCTTTTCCTTTTTGGTTGGTGTTTTTTGTTGAAGACGGCCAGACAAAATAGGCGTGTCGTCGGGCTCGTCGAGTAGGGTAGGTACTTGCTTGAGTTCTTCTTTGATGCGCTCAATTCGGCTGCTTTTGTAGTGGCTCATGTCAGATGTAAAGAGCGCACTTTTGGTCAGTTCTTCGCCGTTGGCTAGGGCTTCTACCAAGCGCTTGGCTTTTTTGAGTTGCAATATGGTTTGGGTCAGGATCTCGTCGAGTTCTTCAAGTTCTTCGGCGTAGCTCTTGGTTTTGCGAACGCGGCTGAGTTCGGCAATTTTGCGCAAATTCGAGAGTAATACGGCATCTAGTGAATCGAAGAAGTAGCGGTAGGCGGCCTGCACACGCTCTTGCAAAAACGCGTGGTCGAGTTTGTCTTTTTCAAAGACTTGTGCCAATTGACGCACAAATTTTTTGGCCGCTTCGCAGCTCGACTGCACAATCTGATTTTGGGTGCTGATCCAGGACTTGTTTTTTTGCTTCTCGGATTTCGCGCCCAATTGTTGGTAGCTGGCTTCGTGCTGCCCCCATTTGGAGCCAAGTTCATACCAATCAAAGGCTTTGGTAAGTGTCTGGAGTAGGTAGTGCTTGGTATGCAAGGCCAAGAGGTCCGGAAGTTTGTCTGCTTCGGCTTTTTGCTGACTATAGGCCATGACTTGTTGGTCATTAGAAAGCCCGTTCATGCGCATGGGCATCGTCAGGACTAAGCCGTCTAGGCTGCGTAAACGAGAAAGCGCCACATAAGCCTGCCCCGGTGCAAAAACATCGGAGACATCCAAAACCGCCTTTTCAAAAGTCAAGCCCTGGCTTTTATGCACAGTAATTGCCCAAGCCAATTTAAGTGGGTAGTGCACAAAAGTCCCGAGCGTTTCTTCTTCCACCTCGCCGGTCAGTTCATTGACTTTATACCGAATGTTGTTCCATTCAAATTTCTCGACCTGAATGCGCTTGTTTTCCTCCGGGAAAAGCACCGTAATTTCGTGCTCGTGTAGGGCTTCAATTTTCCCCATCTTGCCGTTATAAAACTGCTTTTCTAACGAGATGTCATTCTTGACAAACATCACCTGAGCCCCAACCTTTAATTTCAATTTGAGTTCTAAAGGATACAAATGCGGCGGGAAATCACCGTTGATTTCAGCGTCGTAGCTCCATTCTTTGCCTTTCAAGGCAGCCAAGGCCACCGCATTCATGTCGTCTGCTTTGGCATTGTGGGTAGTCAGGGTGATGTAGCCTTCCTCTTTAGTGGTATCGAAATCGGGTTTGACATAGCGGTTCAAAATAGCTAGGTCATCGGGGTTCATTTGATTGTTGCGCAACTGATTGAGCACATGAATGAAATCTTGGTCTTGCTGGCGGTAAATTTTAGTCAGTTCGATATAAAGCGGCCTCACTTCCTGCAGCACGCGGGCATGGAAAAAATAAGGGCCGTTATAGTATTGTCTTAAAATTTGCCATTCTTCTTGCTTCACCACAGGTGGCAGCTGCAGTAAGTCGCCAATAAAGAGCACCTGAACCCCACCAAAAGGTTGATGAATGCCGCGCACATTGCGCAGTGTCCAGTCAATGGCATCGAGTAAATCTGCACGCAGCATACTCACTTCGTCAATGATGAGCAACTCCACACCGCGTATGAGCTGAATGCGCGTTTTGTTCATGCGAAAATGCCGCATCAGGGTGTCTTTGGTCTCGAGCTTAAAACTCTCATTGAAAGAGGCCTGCACCCCAAATTCCGGAATAAAACCCGCAAATGGCAACTGAAAAAACGAATGGATGGTTACACCCCCAGCATTGAGTGCCGCAATACCAGTTGGCGCCACAATCACCGCATTTTTATGCGTCTGGGCAATCAGTTTTCTCAACAGGGTCGTCTTGCCCGTCCCGGCCTTTCCCGTCAGAAAAACCGACTGATTGGTCTGGTTGACAAACTGTTCGATAAACGCCGCGATGTCATTTGTATCTGGTTGCTCCATGAGTATTTATCGATGATAGCGAAGTTAGCTACTCTTTTTGAAAGAGAAGTTTATATTTATTACTTTTGATAGTATCAAATGATAGTATCAGCTATGAATCCCCTGTATCAAATTACTCCTGCGATATTAAATCTAGTAGCTGCTATTGCTGAGAAAATCGGTAGGATGAATGCCAAATATTTAGACAAGCCGTCACCACAACTCAGAAAGGAAAACCGCATCAAAACTATTCATTCTTCGTTAAGTATCGAAGGAAATACACTGACAATCGAGCAAGTTACCTCCTTACTCGATAACAAGCGCATCATTGGGCCCAAAAAGGATGTAAACGAAGTACTCAATGCAATAAAGCTCTATGATCAACTCCAGGACTTTGATCCAGTAGCCCCAACTTCTTTTCTTTTGGCCCATCAAATTTTGATGAAAGACTTGGTTTCAGACAATGGTAAATATCGAAAATCGGGTGTCGGAATTATGGCTGGTGATCGGATGGCTCATCTTGCACCACCCGCAGATCAAGTACCTTATTTGATGAATGATCTATTTGCTTATCTGAAAAACTCGCAAGAGAGTGCTTTGATCAAAAGTTGCGTTTTTCATTACGAAATGGAATTCATACATCCTTTTGTTGATGGAAACGGCAGAATGGGCCGATTCTGGCAGACCTTGATTTTAATGAAAGAATTCCCAATTTTTGAATTTCTTCCTTTTGAAAATCTCATTCATCAAACACAAGAAGCCTATTATTTAGCCCTTGCATCGAGTGATCAAATTGGTGCTTCAACACCGTTTATAGAATACATGTTAGGTGTGATCAATGATACCTTAAGTGATTTGTTAAACTATAAAAGTAAAGTTCAAAGTACCGAAGATCGCTTGGCGTATTTCTCAGAAGTTGGATTCACTTCCTTTAATCGAAAAGACTATATGTCTGTTTTTCAAGAAATATCTACCGCAACCGCCAGCCGCGACCTCAAAAAAGGCGTGGAAATGGGTCTGTTTACCAAGCAAGGGGATAAAATAAAATCAGTCTATGAAATTGTTTCAAAAATAAACAAGAAATGAACCCCATGTGGCAAGAACAAAACCAACTGCTGTATCGCAAATTTGAATTCCCAGATTTCAAAAGCGCCTTCGAATTCATGACCCTCGTGGCGCAAAAGGCCGAAACCTTGCAGCATCACCCCACCTGGACCAATACCTACAATTCAGTGGAAATATGGCTCACCACTCATGATGCCAACCATACCATCACGTCAAAAGATTGGCAGTTGGCGAATGAGATTGATGGGGTTTATGATGGTGTCAGATGATAGAATCGGGTATGTTTAGTTATTTCAAAGTCAATTATTTTTTCGCATCTTTACCTCATGTCCCAAATCCAAGAACTAATCAATGCCCTTGTTGCTTTCAGAGATGAAAGAGATTGGAAGCAATTTCATGATACCAAGAATTTAGCAGTTGCGCTTTCGATTGAGGCCGCTGAACTTAATGAGCTTTTTTTATGGAAAGATGCTGTGGCCTCTGAGGCGGTGGATAAAGAAAAAATCAAAGAAGAATTGGCCGATGTTTTTGCCTATGCGCTGCTTTTGGCAGAGAAGCAAGGCTTGGATGTGAGGCAAATTGTATTGGATAAGATTGCTAAAAATGCGGAGAAATATCCTGTAGATAAGGCAAAGGGAAGTGCGCAGAAGTATACGGAGTTATGATTGTTTATCAAGAGAACAAAGAGACTTTTATGCGTCAGGTTCGAGAGAGCCAAATCGAGTATATTATTCATGATAATTTCAAGCGCAATTTAGGACGGGACACCAGTAAGAACGAGGTGGATTCATGGAAGAATTCAATGCAGTATATGCGTAATGTGCTCGATGATTCTGAAATTCCAAATGATGCTAAAATTAGTATAGAATGTCAAGTTCCAAATACGAGTAAGCGCATTGATTTTATCATTACTGGCCAGACTGAAAGCAATCAGGATTGTGCCGTTATTGTAGAGCTAAAGCAATGGTCTGAGGCAACGGCTACGAACTTAGATGGTGTTGTAAAAACCTATGTTGGTGGCGGCATTAGAGAGGTGAGCCATCCGAGTTACCAAGCCTGGAGTTATGCGGCATTGTTGCAAGGTTTCAATGCAGCGGTTGAAGATCAACAAATCAAATTACAAGCATGTGCATTTTTGCATAACTGTGCTGATCCTAGCCCTTTAACAGGGCCATTTTATCAAGAATATCTTCAAAAAGCGCCACTTTTTGCTAAAAATGATGTGCTTCGCTTGTCTGAGTTTATCAAGCAACATGTTAAATATGGAGATGCCAGAAATGTCATGTACCAAATAGAGCATGGTGAAATCAGGCCCTCAAAAGGTTTAGCAGACGCCATTGCCAAGATGATAGAAGGCAATGATGAATTTGTGATGATTGACGACCAAAAGGTTGTTTATGAGCGAATCTGGAATTTAGTTGAACATTCCACCCCAAGTTCTAAAAATGTAGTTATTGTGAAGGGTGGGCCAGGAACTGGTAAATCAGTTGTTGCCATTCAATTAACCGCAAGACTAACAGCTAAGCAAAAAATGGTGCAATATGTCAGTAAGAATAGTGCACCCCGAGATGTTTATGCAAGCAAGCTGAGTGGTATTCGATCCAAATCTTGGGTCAATAATTTATTCAAAGGTTCGGGTACTTACATCAGTGCTGAACGCAATCAGTACGATGCATTACTTGTCGATGAAGCACATCGCTTAAATGAAAAAAGCGGAATGTTCTCTAATTTAGGAGAGAATCAGATTAAAGAAATCATCAATGCGGCGCGATGTTCAGTCTTCTTCTTGGACGAAGATCAGCGTGTCACCATGAAAGATATTGGTTCTGACGCTGAAATTGCTGCTTGGGCCGCACATGCAGGTGCAACATTACATAGAGTAGAGCTTACGAGTCAGTTTCGTTGTAATGGAAGTGATGGCTACATGGCTTATCTGGACAATTTGTTGGCTATCCGTGAGACCGCAAACACCAATTTGAACGAGCTTAATTACGACTTCAAAGTATGCAACTCACCGAATGAGCTCTATGAAAATATCAAAGAAAAAAACTTAGTCCGAAACCGAGCCCGAATGGTGGCTGGTTATTGTTGGCCATGGAACTCAAAAAAAGACAAGTACGCCCAAGACATTGTTTTTCCAGAATTCAATTTTGCAAAACAATGGAATCTCACACAAGACGGAATGCTCTGGATTGTTTCCCCAGCTTCAGTTGAACAAATCGGTTGTATCCATACCTGTCAAGGCCTTGAGGTAGATTACATCGGCGTCATCATGGGCCCCGACCTCGTCATTCGCAACGGCAAATGGATTTGTCAACCTCAAAAAAGGTCCTCAAGCGACAAAAGTATTCATGGCCTTAAATCGTTACTCAAATCCGACCCCGAACGCGGCCAACATATGGCCGAACTTATCATTAAAAATACTTACCGAACGCTCATGACACGAGGGATGAAAGGTTGCTATGTCTGGAGCAGCGATGAAGAGACGTTGGAGTGGTTGAGGGGGATGGTGTGATGAATATTTTTGAAAAGCTTCTGACGTATTTATCGAAACACATGAAAATGAGTCATGTGTATCAACCAGTAATGATCAAGCATTTGTTAGAAAACGGTGGTCGTGCTAAAGCAAATGAAATTGCCATTGACTTGGTGCAAAATGATCTCAGTCAGATTGAGTATTATACCGAACGAGTCAATGCGATGGTAGGTAATGTACTCAGGAAAAATGAGGTGGTATCAAAATTGAAAGATGAATATCATTTGATTGGGTATGAAAATCTGACGGTTGAAGATAAGAAAAAGCTCATTCAAGCATGTACGGAGAAGATTGAGCAATACAAAATAAAAAGAGGAATTCTAATTTGGGATCATCGTCGAAAAAATAGAAGACCAGTTGATGGGAGTATTCGATATCAAGTTCTCAATCGTGCAAATAATGTTTGTGAACTTTGTGGGATTCCATCAACAGTTAAAGCGCTTGAAGTTGACCATATTGTGCCAAAAAATTGGAATGGTCCAGATGATATTTCAAATTATCAGGCGCTTTGTTATCAATGTAATACCAATAAGAGGGATACAGATGATACCGATTTTAGAAATAGAGGATTGTTATTTGAAGAAAGAGCACCCTATGGGACTTGTAAATTTTGTGATTTAGTAAGTGAAAAAATCATTATTGCCACTCATTTGGCAGTAGGTATATCCAATTATAGTGATCTTCAAAGGAATTCATATTTGGTATTTCCCAAGAGGCATGTGAACTCCTATAATGATCTGAAGAGTGCAGAGATAAATGCTATTCATAGTATTATGAAAGAGCTCAAGAACAAATTTGGAAATACAAAATCAATGACATTTACCTTTCAGGAATCAATGCTAAATTCTGCTCATCTCACTTTTGAGGTAACTTTCTTGTAACTAAAGTTTACTCACTCAACAAATATCGATACAACTTCCCATCAACGGGTTCTTTCAATTGATACTTGAAATGAACAACTGGCTCGTTGGATTTCGGCATATAAGCTTGCGAAATGGAACCATCAATAATTGAAACGTCGCCCAGGCAATAAAAATCGGTCCCTTCACCGTCTGATTTTTTAACAAATAATAAGATTCTTTCGGAGTCAATTACGTTTTGAATTTCGGAACTGTCAATTTTTCTGTTTGATCTGGATTCCCATGCAAAATTTGATTGATCGATGAAATGATCATTGTATTGAGTACCAAGAGAAATGTCGGCTGATTTTCGATAGGTAACAAAACAAGGTGTTTTTCTATTTCTTGTTCTATAACCATATACAGTGCTACTGATATCTTGTTCCCAATTTAAAATTCTGCAAACATCCTTTCTACTGTATTTCTGTCCTAAAATGAAGCCGTTTTGCCACAATTTTGGATTAAAAACTGTTTCGAATTGATGAATCGAATACTGAAGAGCATCTAGCCAGAATAGCTTAAAAGTATCATTCATCAGTAGTGCCTTGAACTCAGTGCTTAGAGCATATTGGTCTCGGTTTAAAATAACCACTGAAGTGGGTTTTTTAATGAAATCAAAATTTATATTCCATTCTAATGATTGGAAAGTTTCTTGGTCTAATTCAATAGAATATTGCTTCAATAACAGCTCATTTAATTCTTCAAAGGAGCAAGAATTCTTAGATAATAGAATTTGAAGTAAATGGCTTTCTGTTATTCGTTTTGAATTGAAAATTTCTAGGGAAAATTGTTCCAATAAAAGTCGATAAGATAATCCCAATTGATTTTTTAAATCGGGTTCTAGATCACTAATGAAATTAAAGTAACTCTTACTGTAACTTACATAACCATATGGATCTCTTGAATTTGTATTGATGAAGTCACACATCATCGGAATTCTTCCAAGACGATATTTTAGTAATTTATAATCCGTAACCAAGTCTTTTTTCTGTTGCAGATTTGCAGCGTCAATTGCTTTGAATATTTGTTGCTTGGCAACGGTATCAAAGTTAATTGTTGAAGTTCCTGGAATGGCTTCACAACCAGTAGAAATTAATTTTCTTAATGAATCTTTATTGTAACTAGAATCACCAAACAAGGCAATGGGCACAAGAAAATTATTGCTATAATTTCCAATAAAATCGATAACTGTAAGGAAATCTTTCCCTTCAGTTTTTCTTAGACCTCTTCCGAGTTGTTGGACAAAGATGATTGCAGACTGGGTTGGTCTCAGCATAATGACCTGATTAACCTTCGGAATGTCAATCCCTTCATTGAAGATGTCAACTGTAAAGATGTAGTCTATTTTTTCCGGGATTCTAGTACTTTCCAAAAGTCTAATTGCTTCAGTTCGTTCTGATTCCGTACTTCTTCCGGTTAAAGCGACTGATCTTATAAATCGCTCATTAAATTTGGTTGCTAAAAATTCACATTCTTCAACAGTCGAGCAAAACACTAAACCTCTGATAATTCCATTATCCGATCCATACTTATTTGCGGTCTCGATAATATGATTGATTCTTTGTTCTGACCCTAGAAGGTTGAAGTCTGCTTTTTCTTCGAGTAACTGCCCATTTACTTTAACTTCTGTAACTCCGAAATAGTGGAATGGGCATAAAATTTCCTCTTCAAGCGCCTGTTGAAGCCTGATTTCATAGGCAATATTATTATCGAAGAGTTTAAAAATATCACCACCATCTGTACGTTCAGGTGTCGCGGTCATCCCGAGCATGAATTTGGGCTCGAAATACGAGGTAAGATTTTGGTAGCTATTGGCGGCTGCGCGGTGCGTTTCGTCAATTATTATGTAATCAAATTGTGCTTTATCAAATTTCTTAAGATTTTCTTCTTTGGATAAAGTTTGAACGGTACAAAAAATAAAGTCAGCATTGAGTTCTTTTTGATCTCCTGAGAACAATCCCATCTTTATTTGCTTGCCAAAAATCAATTGGAACGATTGCATTGATTTTTCAGCGATCGTTTTTCGATGCACCACAAATAGGAGTTTTTTTGCTCCAAATTGTTTTGCATCAAAGGCAGAGAGGTAGGTTTTTCCTGTTCCGGTGGCTGAGATCAGTAAACCTTTGGTTTTATTTTTTGCACGTAAGTCTTCAAGATTTTTTAGCGCGAGCGCTTGCATTTTATTCGGCCTAGGAATATTGATTTGCTCATCTTCCTGAATATTAGCCTTGAGCTTAGTACGGTATTCTTTTTCACGATTATAATTTAATCGATAGTGCTCAATATATTCGATTGTTACTTCTTGAGCTTGTTCAAATGCATATTCAAACTCTTGTAAGGTTTGATGAACTAATTCAGAATTATCAATTGCGGAAACCTTTAAATTCCATTCCTTGTTGGAACTTAAGGCAGTAGCCGTTAAATTACTACTACCAATAATTACATTATAGTGATCCCCTTTTTTAAAAATGTATCCTTTATTATGAAAATCGCCTTGCGTAGCAATTTTTAACTCAATATTTTCAAACTGAATCAATTGTTTTAATGCTTCAGGTTGAGTAAAATTCAAATATTGGGAGGCAATTATTTTTCCTTTAATCCCTCGATGATTTAACTCGATTAATGCTTGTTTGATCGATTGAACACCGCTTGTTGTTATAAATGCAACAGAGAAATAAAACGTATCTGTTTCGGGATTATTTAGAGAATCTAATTCATGTAAAATTGAAGAAAGGACTTTCTTTTTTCTTAAAGCATCATTGACAAGTAATTGCGGACGGAAAACATTGCTTGAAGCAATGTTTTTATCAATAAAACCAGTTTCAAGACTAGGAAGAAATTCTTTAAGGTAGTCCATTAACCAATAATTAAAGAATTTACAATCGGCACATCAGCACCAGCCCAATCTAATTTCATCAATTCACTTTTTTCAAGCCAATGATAGGCCAAGTGTTCGGTAAGCTTTGGTTCGCTTTGATTGGTTTCACACAAATACGTATGCATGGTCAAATGAAAGTCAGGGTAGGAGTATTCCACAGTAATCAGCTTTAGACCAACGCTGATTTCCATATCGAGTTCTTCTTTGATTTCTCGAATGATGGTTTGCTCTTGGCTTTCGCCTGCTTCCATCTTTCCTCCAGGAAACTCCCATTTTTCTGAGATGTAGTCATATTTTGCTGGGCCTCTTTGCACTGCTAAGATTTTGCCATTGTATTGAATGACAGCTGCTACTACCTCGATTTTTTTCATTGAGGTAAAGATAGAAAAATTAGCTTTTCTTCACGGTAGATTTCACCACCCCAATCAACTCATATGGTTTCAAGTTGTTCATGTACAACTCGCGGGGGGTGTACCGTGGGAGTTGTTCGTATTCGCTTAATGAAAGTTTGACTTTGAGGTAGGTTTCTGTTGGTTTTTCGGGAAAGTGTGTGAAGATGGCGTATTCGGGTTCGATGTCGAACCAGTCGGGGTTGAAGGCTTTGGTGTGGACGAGTTCGCCGTATTTTCCGGGTTGGCCGTAGCCTTGGCCCCAGGTGGCGTCAAAGATGCGCCATTTGCCGTCGATGAAGATGGCATTCCAAGCATGATTTGAATCATAAAAGCGATCACCCGGATTGTAGCCAAAACCTTTGGCATAGCCAATGACGGTTTTTATTTGAAGACCAAGACGCAGGCCAAGAGCCGTGTAGAGATCAGCGAAGCCAGCGCAAACTGCGGTTCTGGTTCTGAGGACTTCTTCGGGTGTGTTTTCGCCATAATTGCCGTAGTTGAAACCATTGGCGTCATAAGTTATGTTGTCGGTGAGCCAAACATAAATGGCGCGTGCTTTTTGTATGTCTGTGTGGGCTGCTTTCGCTAAGTAAAGAGCAATGGCATCTATGTTGGTTTTTACTGCTGCTGGGCAGGCTCGGGCATGGGCGTCAATGATTTGGAAAGTAGGCTGGTTCATTGTTCTTCCGAATGCATTGCTGGCACTCAACACCACCACAATCACAAATAACAAACCTGCAATCAGGATTCCGTACGGATTTTCTTGTGCCTTGTTAGCATTGGCGTAACGCGTGGCGAGGGTAGGTCGTTTCATGGCTTTGAGTTTTTGGGGTTAGGGATCAAAAAGGATTGGAGAAGCTTCTTAATCGTTAATACTCGTGGCCGGAAAGGTTACATGGGGTGGGAATTTGTAACAAAATAAGGGTAAAAAACTTAAATAAATGTAATAAAATAAGGGTAAAAAATATTTATAATGTAACAAAATAAGGGTAAAATACTTCAAAAAATGTAACAAAATAAGGGTAAAATCAAGTTTGGGTTGGTGTTGAACATTTTTATAACTTGCTTGTTACATACATGTTAACCAGTTAAAACCTATCATCATGTTCAACAAATTACTTCTAGCAGCAGTAACCTTTGGTTTGTCGCAGACTGCATTTGCTCAAAACAACTTATTATACGGCCTCATGGGTGTGCCTGGTCCTGGTACCAACGTGGCTGCCGGCACAACGCATCTCGGGACGCTTGATGTGAATACTGGTACCTTCACTCAGATTAGCCCAAATAGTTTGGCTTCGGTAACTAGTGCTACGGGCGCGGCGCTTGATCCAGTTTCTCAGACCTATTATTTTCAGACCCAAACCGATTTTGTGGCGGTCAGTATGCAAGATGGCTTGCCTACGGCTCAAAACCCTATTACGAATCCGATTCAGCAAACTTTTTTTGACAACTATCGCTACAACACGAGTGATTCTACCATTTATGGGATTGCCAGACACACCGTGAGTGGTGGTGGACTTGGTCAGGCTACTACCAATTTGTATTTGGCATCTATTAACCCAGCCACGGGTGTTGTGACGCAAATTTCACCACAATCTATCGGGAATATGTATTCACTTCATGGTTGTGCGATTAATCCGCATGAGATGGTGTATTACTATTCTAATCAGGGAAAGATCATTGGTTTAGATATGTACACAGGATTGGTTTACTCCAACCCAACCATCACTTTTCCGGAAGGAGACATGTTTTTTGACAACTACACTTATAATTGTGCCGACACCACTATTTATGGCATCATTCGTACCAACGCACAGTTTCCAAATGTTTTTTACTTAGGGAAGGTTGATCCGCAAACGGGTATTGCCACACGTGTTTCTCAGTCGCCTTTACCTTACACTACTTATTCCATTAATGGAAGTTCAACTATTGACCCCATCAATGGCGTGTATTACTGCATGGCTAAGTTACCTTCGGGTCCAAATGTCATCACTGGTATTTCCGTTTCAACTGGTTTGGTCGTTTTTGAACAACAAATTACCGCACCAGGGGCTCCTCTCAATTCACTTATGTTCAATTTGCTACGCCACCCCGGAGACTGCTTCCAAGCAGCTGCATTTCGCCCAAATCCGCTTACAGGTGGAGGTTCTTCAGTAGGTATTTCTGAAAACACAGCAACTAGCATCCAGGTAGCACCGAATCCGTTTGATACCGAACTCGAAATCACAGCCAACGCACCTATCCAAAGCCTCATCCTACGCGATGCACAAGGTAAGTTGGTATTCAGTCAAGTAGCAACGAGTAACACGATCAAAATTGAAACCGCAACGCTTCAAAACGGCATTTACTTCCTAGAAGTTCAAACCGCAAATGGTTTAGAGCTTGTGAAGGTGGTGAAGTAGAAGAAAAGATTATAAAAGCAAAAACCCCTGTAGAGCAATCTGTGGGGGTTTTTTGTTTGCTGGATCTATTGAGCTTATTTATATATTATATGTAAAAGCATATAAACACATTTAAATCAGTGAAAATATATGCAAATGCATATAATAATGTATATTTGTATAAAATTATATCTAAAAGCATATAATGAGAAGTATAGCAGAGTTTGTTAAAGAACGCCGAAAAGAAGTCGGATTGACACAAGAAGCATTTGCCGAACGCGCTGGAGTGGCGTTAACGGTTATTCGTAAAATTGAACAAGGGAAAACCAATCTCAATATGGATAACGTAAACTTGGTGCTTAAAATGTTCGGACACGAATTGGCTGCCGTAAGCAGTAAGGAACTCAATGCATCAGAGTCATGAGACAAGCACGCGTTTATTACCAAGATAAAATTGCCGGAATTCTGACGGAAACGGATGAAGGGGAGTATGAATTTCGATATGCAGCTGGGTACGTGAAGGAATATCCAAGTGACTTCATCACTTTTTCAATGCCTGTTTCAGATGTGCCTTATCGAGATAAGCGGTTGTTTCCGTTTTTTGAGGGGCTCATCCCTGAAGGCTGGTTGTTAGAAATCGCCTCTAAAAACTGGAAGATTAACAGAAATGATCGCATGGGGTTGTTGCTTGCTTGCTGTCGGAACTGTGTAGGGGCTGTTAGTGTTGAACCAATTATTACAGACGATGAAGCATAAGTGTTTGTACTGCTACCAGCCTTTAGAAATTTCAGCTGACTTCCACGAGAAATGTGCAAAACGGTTTTTTGGTACCATTGAGGCTCCAAGAATGACGCACACATTGGATGAAATGGCAGCATTGGCCAAACAAGTAGTTGAACGAAGTGTGGCAGTTCCTGGTGTCCAGCCAAAATTATCTATGTCCGTATTTAAGGACAAAAACGAAGGTCCAAACCGACTTACAGTTGTTGGTGCATTAGGCGGGAATTATATTTTCAAGCCGCCTTCTGATGTTTTTCCAGAGATGCCAGAAAACGAACATTTGACCATGCGCATAGCAGAATCGTTTGGTATCAAAGTAGTTGAAGCTAGTCTGATCCGTCTTGGATCAGGGGAACTTTCCTACCTTACTAAACGAATCGATCGCACGAGCAATGGAGAAAAGATTCATATGATAGATATGTTTCAGATCATAGAAGCATTTGATAAATACAAAAGTTCAATGGAAAGGATAGGAAAAGTACTGCAACAGCATTCCGAAAATACCCTACTGGATCTCTTGTCATTTTTCGAACTGACTTTATTTAGTTTTATCACCGGAAATAATGACATGCACCTGAAGAATTTCTCCATGATCAAAACACATTCCGGGTGGAGCTTATCTCCTGCTTATGATTTGTTGAATGTGCGCATCGCTAATCAGGAGGATAACGAAGAACTTGCCTTAACATTAGGTGGAAAGAAAAATAAACTCACTTGCGCCAATTTTGAGCAATTCGGTGAAGACCTTGGTCTAAATGCAAAACAAATAGAAGGTGTTTTCAAGCGCTTCGCAAAAAACAAAGATAAAGCCATCCATTGGATCGATCAATCCTTTTTATCGGATGTTATGAAAGCAGCCTATCTTGAGACTTTAGAAGAAAAGTACCGAAGATTGATGCTATAAATCAGGACCAATCCGTCCCCCATTCCGTCCCCCCTCAGCATTTCGAAGTAAAAAGTCTATAAAAGCAAAAACCCCAAGATAGTTGATACATCTTGGGGTTTTCTATTTCCTACAGCCATATAGGACTTGTCTTTAACGTTAGCGTTTTGCGGTCTGGACGGGTTGTCCATTTCAGTGTTTTCAAGGGTTTCAGAGCTTTGCTTATAATTGCTTATAAGTAACACAAAAACAGATAGTTACAAAAATATTTTGTAAAATTACAAATGTTGAAAACAACTTAAATGGAGATAATCCGTCCACGAATCCGTCCACGGTTTTGCGTATCTTTGTAGAAAGATATTAACAATGGTAAAGTTCTATTTGAGGGATGTAAACTCGCTTAAAAAATCGAGTATTCAAATGGCCGTTTTTTACGACAACCTAAGGTTCAGAGTTTCGACTGGGATTTCTGTTGACCCTAAGTTTTGGCTTGAAAAAAAGCAACGTGTAAAAGTAACAATTGAAAATGAAGATGCAAACATCATCAATGATAAATTAGATGAATATGAAGTGGTCTTAGATTCATTGATGAAAAAATACCGTGACGAAGATTTTTTCCCGAGCCCTGAGGTCATCAAAGCAGATTTGATGAAACTCAATAAGGTGCCTACCAAGAGCAAGAAGGCCAAAACCTTCTGGGACCACTTCGAGGATTTTATTGCCGATAAGCGCAAGATCAACCCCGATGTGCGCCATTACAATAACGGCCTACGCAAACATTTGCGCAAAACCGAAGAAATCATCGGCAGGCCCTTGACCTTTTCACTCATCAATGCCCAAAGTAGTAGGTTCAACGAAGAATGGACCAACTACCTATCTTTTGTAGCCATCAACTCCCAAGGAGACAGCGGTCTCATGCCCAATAGCATTGGCAAGGAAAACAAAAATCTCAAGGCCTTCTTCAATTGGTGCTTTGACAAGAACATTACCAGCCGCTTTAGCCTGAAAGAGTACCCAACCATCATGGAAGATGTCGACAACATCTACCTCACGGAGGCCGACCTCGATGCCATCGAAGGAAAGGAAATCGAAGACCCCAAATATGCTGTTGTCCGAGATTTGTTTTTAGTTGGTTGTGAAACAGGCTTGCGCTACTCCGACTACGTGCGCATCCAGCCCCACGACTTCATGCGTGAAGAGTTGCATATTGTCCCAAAGAAAACCAAGAAGCTGGGGGTGAAGAAGGTCATTATTCCGCTCAGTGAGCGCTTCAAACGCATCTTATACAAGTATGACGGCGTATTGCCCAACCTTGACAAAAACCACATTACTAACTTCAACAAAATGATCCGTGAAATCTGCGAATCATTGAACATGAAAGACGAGATCAAGTTCTACCGAGAAATCGCCGGCCAAACCGTCAAAGTCACCAAATACAAATACGAAGAGGTATCCTCACACACCTGCCGCCGCACTTTCTGCACCCTCAAATTCCTCAAGGGAATGCCCGCCCAGGCCATCATGAAGTTCACCGGCCACACCTCAGAACGCAACTTCCTCAAATACCTCAAACTCGACGCCGAACTCACCGCACAGAAGTATAAAGGTTATTTTTAGGGATAAGATCACCACAGCGCACAAACACCTTACCGGTAACCGGGAATGTTATTTTTCAAAATAACAATTCCAACTTAAAGCTAGCTTAAGTTATGTTTGACTTTGATTTGTTGTATAATCGTACAACAAAATGCAAAAAAATCAATTCACGTGTGATTATGCCAATTCTAACTTAAGTTAACTTCAAGTTGACTTAAGCTGACTTTGAGTTGAGTTTAAGTTGGCGATGAGTTGGTTTGTTTTGGGAATTTTAGGGAAAGGTTGTATGAATGTGCAATTTTAGAACTCTAAATTAGTTTTTGTATTCCCATCGGTCAAATCCCCTAGTAAATCATTTACATGAATACCTAATGCTGCTATTAAAGCAAGTAATAGAGTAAGACTGATATTTTGTTGACCTTTCTCAATTCGTTGTATTGTTCTTATATCTACATCACACATTGTGGCTAAATGGCTTTGCGTCAGTTTATTTGTCAGTCTAAACTGTCTTATTCGCTGTCCGACCATTACAATTTCGAATGGAAATTTTTTGTTCACACTCAAAAGTCATGGTTCTTTAAAAAATAATATACGACATATATGTCACATTAAAAAAGAATTCATAAGTTTGAATTGCTTTACAAGCCGAGTATTCCGAAAATCGAAAGAGTAGGGCATTTATGTTTTTTGCTATGAATAAACTTAGAATCTTAACATTAGGCTTGTTGGCTGCTACAACATTTGTATCTACTTCTTGTAAGAAAGCAGTAATTGATCATGAATTGAATTATCCGCATACCGAAATTTTCGTCCAGGAAGTAACCGTAAATGAAGCAAATTGGAGTGGAGATGAAAATGGCTACCAAAATACAATAACAGGTTCCGCAATCACACCAGAACTTTTAACTGAAGGTGTGGTCATGTGTTATTTAAAAAATTCTAGTGGGGAATATATGGCTATGCCACTTACTATGTCAAATGGGAGTTGGGTTACTCATTGGCTTTTTTCTCATTCACTAAATGGTATTACGGTTGGTACTTATGATGATGATGCTGCTACGCCTAATCCTGGTGACAGAACATTCAAAATCGCAATTTTTTCACAAGCAGGCTTGATAGCCCATCCTGACGTGGATATCATGGATTATGAGTCTGTTAAGAAGGAATTCAACCTTTGATAAAATCAATTTTTATGAAACAAACTTACCCGTTAATCCTCCTTTTTGTTTTTCTTACAACTGGCTCGAATTTTTTTGCTCAATCAGAAAAATGTGCCACAATGCAAGTTCTTGAAAAAAGGATTGAGACCGACCCTACAACTCTGATAAGGATGCAGCAAACCGAGAGCCAGACTCAGGCTTGGATATCGGAGAATAAAAACATACTTAAACATAAAAATCAGGCAAAGAGCGGAGCGCTTGTGACTATTCCTGTTGTTGTTCATGTACTCTACAATAATGCTACAGAAAATGTGTCATACGAGCAAATCATGTCTCAGATTGATGGCTTAAATGAAGACTTCAGATTATTAAATGCAGATTCTTTAGACGATACCCATCCATTTTGGTGGTATACGGCGGATACACAAATTGAATTTTGTTTGGCGTCAGTAGATCCAAATGGTAATGCCACAACAGGAATTACTCGAACGTTTACGAATGTTACTGGTTTTTCAGGCGATGGTAGCGAGAAGTTTACGGCTTCGGGTGGTAAGGATAATTGGGACCCGACTAAATATTTAAATATATGGGTATGTGACTTGAGTGCAAGTGGAGGTGTATTAGGTTATGCCGCATTTCCTTCTGATTTGACTGTGTACCCTGATGAAGATGGTGTGGTGATTCATTACCAAGCATTTGGTTATATCGGCACAGCTGGTACAGGAGGTTTTTCAGCGAATGATTTAGGTAGAACTGGTACACACGAAGTGGGCCATTGGTTAAACTTGAGACATATATGGGGAGACGAAATTTGTGGTGATGATTTTGTGCCAGATACACAAATTGCTGAGGATGCTAATTATGGTTGCCCATCATTTCCTCACAACCCATGGAGTACTTGTGGCTCCGATGGCGACGGAGAAATGTATATGAATTATATGGATTACGTAGATGATTACTGTATGGTAATGTTTACATATGACCAAGGTACCAGAATGTTGTCAACTTTATTTGGAGAAAGAGATGGATTATTGACTTCTCAAGGTTGTGGAACAGCTTCATTGCAAGAATTTTTACCTGAAAATTCGTTCAATCTATATCCAAATCCAAGTGATGGAAATGTGGTAATCAACTCACAAATAGATGGAATTAAAGATGTAAAAATCTCATTATTTGATTTACAAGGCAAAGAGCTCCAAACATTTGAAAACAATAGTTTTCCTTTCGAAATGAACTTGAGCAACTTACCTAATGGAAGTTATTTGATTAAATTCCAGACCGGTTATCAAACATTAACTAAGAAATTATTCC
>CAZPWB010000029.1:0-32331 GCA_964590425.1 uncultured Lishizhenia sp.
GATTCTTTTGTTCAAAAACTCAAAACCCAGTACAATTATCAAGATAAGTCTGCTAAAGGTTTGGAGTGGTGTGTAAATAACCTTGACTCCAACTATTATGTCGGAAAATGGAAAGCTACAGAGTTGAAGTCTAATAAAACGCTTTTTGTGCTCGGTGGTCAAAAATTCAAACAAAAAGAATTTGCTCAGTATGTTGAGAAGAACTTTAGAACCGTTCGAAAGGACGACGCGGCAGTTGTGGTTAAGCAACTCTATACACAATGGGAAAAATCAGCCATTCTTGCTTACGAAGAGTCTTTGTTACCTGCTAAATATCCTGCATTCAAAGCACTCGTTCAAGAGTACCACGACGGGATCATTCTTTACGAAATTATGCAAGATCAAGTCTGGAATAAAGCTGTAAAAGATACGGCAGGTTTGCGCACCTTTTTCAATGAAAACAGAAGTAAATACAGCTGGTCTGAACGTATTAATGCTACTGTTTACGAATGCAAAGATGAGCACATTGCTGTACAAGTTTATGGCATGTTAGTTAAATCAGATACAATTACTTCGAAAAACGTAATCGAGGTTATTAACAAAGACTCCGAACTGAACCTGAAAGTTCGTATGAACAAATTTGAATTAAAGCAAACGCCTTATCTCAATGACCGCAACTGGACAATTGGTCTGAATCCGGTATATTCTTATGAAGGCAAGTGGTATGTCGTTAAAGTTGCTGAAATAATGGTACCAGGCCCTAAAGAATTTACTGAGGCAAAAGGCTTGGCTACATCAGATTATCAAGTTTATTTAGAGAAAAAATGGTTAGATGCGTTACGTTCTAAGCATCAAATCGTCATTAATACTGACGTGCTTTACCAACTCGGAAAAAACCAATGATTAAGTCTCTTCTTTTTACTGTAAGCCTTTTTTTGACCCTAACTCATGTCTATGGTCAATCTAAAGTTGTCAATCAAATTGTTGCCCAAGTTGGCGACCACATCATTCTTTTATCAGACCTTGAAACTCAGCGTTTACAGCTCAATGAAAAAGAAAGAGAGCAAGCAGGTAAATCTTGTCAAATTCTCGAACAACTTTTAATTGAAGAATTATTAGTCAACCAAGCACAGATCGATAGCCTTGTAATTTCCGATGAGCAAGTAGATGCTGAAATGGAGAACCGCTTGCGTATCATGGAAAACAAGATGGGAGGGCGTGAGAACCTCGAGGCTTTTTATGGCAAGTCAACAGTTGCTATAAAAGAAGAGTTTCGTACCATTATTCGCAACAAGATGCTCGCTCAAGAAATGGAGCGAAAAATCACTGGAGATATATCTGTTACACCAAAAGAAGTTGCCGCTTTTTATCAAACATTACCCAAAGATAGCATTCCTTATATCAACATGAAGTTGAGCTTTCAACAAATCGTTCAATTCCCTGAACTCACCAAGGATGACAAAAAATTAGCCTATGACCAATTGGTAGATATTCGCAAGCAAATCGTTGCGGGTTCAAAATCTTTTGATATGATGGCGAGGCTCAAGTCTATGGACCCTGGAAGTGCTAGTCAAGGTGGTAAGATTCAAGCATCTAAGGGAATGATGGTTCCACAGTTTGAAGCTACTGTATTTGACCTCAAACCCGGAGAAGTATCAGAAATTGTCGAAACGATGTATGGCTACCATATCATCAAATTAATATCTAGAAAAGGTGACGATTATACTTGTCAGCATATCCTTATGATGCCTGAATATAGTTCAAAGAGCATTTCAATTGCTGCAGCTAGAATGGACACTTGTTACCAAATGCTCAATCGCAATCAAATCACTTGGGACGAAGCAGTTATTCGTTTTTCCAATGATGACGGCACCAAACAAAACAAAGGGGTGCTCACCAATCCATATACCATGGATATCTATTGGGACATGGAGCAACTCAATGAAATTGACCAACAAATTTATCTACTCACCGATGCTCTAGAAAGCGGCGGCATTTCACAACCATCTTTGTACATGGATTTATTCGAGCGCAAACAAGGTATACGCATCGTTCGACTCCAGAACAGAGTTCCGGCGCATCAAGCGAATCTTGAACAAGATTATGCACTGATAAAGTTAGCCGCCGAGAACAACAAAAAACAAAAAACACTCGATGAATGGGTGCAAACCAAGATTCCTAATGCTTATGTTCGCATAGATGCGGCCTATCAAAATTGCGATTTCAGAGTTAATTGGCAAACCACACCTTAAACCCATGACAGACAAAGAACTCATTGATCAGCTGGTACTCGATTACCAAACCCTAAAAAAGGAAATCCATCAAGTAATTATTGGTCAAGATGAAGTGGTTGACCAAGTCCTCATTGCCATTTTTTCAAGAGCACACTGCTTATTAGTAGGGGTGCCCGGACTTGCGAAAACGTTATTAGTAAACACCATTGCTCAAACTTTGGGTTTGTCGTTCAATCGCATTCAGTTTACCCCGGATCTCATGCCCTCAGATATCGTGGGTTCAGAAATTCTCGACGAAAACAAGCAATTCAAATTTATCAAAGGCCCAATTTTCTCCAATTTAATTCTGGCCGATGAGATCAACAGAACACCACCAAAAACGCAGGCAGCTTTACTTGAGGCCATGCAAGAACGTTCTGTAACTGCTGCCGGAAACACCTATAGTTTACCAGCACCATTTTTTGTGCTCGCAACTCAAAACCCAATTGAACAAGAAGGAACCTATCCCTTGCCAGAAGCGCAGCTCGACCGTTTTATGTTCAATATCTGGGTCGATTACCCAAGTTATCAAGAGGAACTTGATATCGTTAAATCAAGCACGGGAGATCTCAAGGTAAGTTTAAATAACGTACTCACCGAAGCGCAAATCTTGGCTTATCAAGACCTCATACGCCGCATTCCTGTTGCAGACAACGTTCTTGAATACGCCGTGACACTAGTAGCCAAAACGCGCCTCAACAATCCGCTCGCCCCAGAACTCACTAAAAAATTCATCACCTGGGGGGCTGGCCCAAGGGCTTCTCAAAATTTGATCATTGGTGCCAAATGTCATGCAGCACTTAATGGTAAATACTCACCTGATATTGAAGATGTAAAAGCTGTTGCAAAAGCCATTCTACGCCATCGTTTAGTAAGAAATTACCGCGCGGAGGCAGAAGGTTATTCAATGGATATGATAATTGAATCTTTGCTTTAGTTAAGTATTTTTAATGATTCTTGACGAAACATTTTTAATAATTTTATAGTGTGAAAGCACTCAGTTTTTTTCTTCTTGTTTGTTTCATTGCAGTTTTAACACCGAAACAATGGTGGCATCACTGTAGTCACACCCATCATGAAAAAAAATCGGAATTAACTTCAAATCAGACCCTTGATGAAGATTGCGCTGTGTGCGATTTATCTTTGAGTGTCTTTACAAGCCCCACGTCGTTTTTCTTTACTTTATACAAACAAAAGCCATTTGTACACGGCCAACACCTTTGTTTGCCGCATCCTCAAAAACATTTCCTTCTTTTTCAACTCAGAGCGCCTCCAGTAGTTTAAGTTAAGTTCACTTAAATTATTTATTTATTCGTTCTGATGTCCAATGAAAACACTATTCTTTTGGATAAGTATTTGCGTGTGTATGCCATACTTTTCCCAACAATCCATTCAAGGCAAAGTCCTTGATGCACAAACTAAATTACCCATATCTGAAGTCAGTATATCTTTACCCGTTTTTCAAATTCAGGTCAAGACGAACCTTCAGGGAGAATTTTCATTACCTCTCTCGTGGTCAGATCCTCAGGTGCTTAGGCTGCGTCATCCTGATTACAAAGTTTTAGATACCTTAATCAAAGGGCAAGGACCTCATTTGCTTTTTGAATTGCGTTTGGGTCACATGACCACCGAAGAAATTACGGTGAGCGGCCAATCTGTTTCTTTACGCAATAAAAGTACAGTTCCAATTGAGGTCCGAAGTTTCAACGATTTGCAACTTTCTGGAGGAATGAATGTCTCAGAATTACTCACAAAAATTCCTGGTGTCTACGCCAGTACGCTAGGAAATGGAATTGCTAAACCAGTTGTACGCGGCATGCAAGGGATGCGGGTGGTTACGCTCATTAACGGCCTTCGTCTCGAAGGACAGCAATGGGGTGGCGATCATGGTTTGGGTATCGGGGAATTAGCACTGGGTTCAGCCGAACTCATCAAAGGGCCAGCCTCGGTCTTGTATGGTGCTGATGCACTTGGTGGCGTCATCTATTTGGTAGATGAACCTTATGCGCGTATCAATCAGCAAACTTTGGATGTGCAACAAAAATGGAATCAAAACACAAACGGTTCACAAACTAATTTACTATACAAAAGAAGCCAAGGAAACAAGCGTTTTTTATTGGCCGGTAGTTATGCCAATCATGCTGATTTTCGTTTGCCAAATGGTCTCTACGCTAAGAATTCGCGCTTTCACGAATGGGTATTAAAAGGTTCATATTCATGGTTTAAAGCCAACCAAACCCATCAGTTTAGATATGCCTTAAATAATACAGTCACAGGTATACCAGGGCATACACATGATTCTTTGGCCACGCCTTTAAGTTTTCAAGTCGCAACACAGGGAAGGCGTTATTCTTTGCCTGCGCAGTTCTTTACCAATCAATTGGTTAGTTATGAGTTCAAACGTTTTTGGACAGGAAACGAGTTTCATTTACTAATCGGACAAACGCTGAATCGACTGGTAGAGTATGACGAAAAGGTTACCAAACCATTTATGGAAATGGATTTGTATAATTCTGTTTATCAAGCCAAATGGACTAAGAAATGGACAGCACAGCAACTGATTTTAGGTGTAGCTGGTATGTTACAATTTAATATCAATGCTCCGATAGCTGAGGATCAACTTTTACCCAATGCATTAACCTTTGATCAAGGAATTTTTGGGCTCTACAAATTAGAACTCTCCAAGCAACATTTGCTCCAATTTGGTTTGCGTCAGGATCTCCGTTTAATTCAAACCATGTCAGCAAATCCACTTAAAAAGAGCTACATGAGCCCTAATCTTTCAATGGGTTGGTCATGGCAACCAAAAGAATCTTGGAGTAACCAGCTCAATGTTTCGAGTGCTTTTCGGGCACCGCACCTAAGCGAACTTTTGGCTGATGGTTTTCATCACGGTGCTTTGCGCTATGAAATTGGAGATAGTACCTTAAGTCCAGAGCGGAGTTTGCAAATCGATTGGTCTACCGCTTTAAGTTCCCAGCACGGCAGTATTACCATTAATCCGTTCCATGCTTGGGTTAAAGATTATATTTATTTGCAACCTAACGGAACAAGTATCGATGGTATTCCTGTTTTTACCTATGAACAGCTTGATTTAGGCCGTTTGTATGGCCTTGACCTCAGTGCTCATTACCATCCGCATTGGTTGCACAACCTTCACTGGGAAGGTAATTTTTCTTATATCAACCTGACAAGCAGACAAGACAGCGCTGTTTCTTTATTGCCACCGACTCGCTTGCAAAATGAACTCAAATATCATTGGACTTTTAATGGGTCAGTAAAAAAAGTTGAGTTGAGTCTGAGCCATCAATGGATTGCTGCTCAAAATAGGGTTGCTTATCAGGAGACTCCGAGTGAAGCCTATCAAATACTCAATGTGAATATGCGCGTTCATTATGAAAAAAATGGTTCTTGGACCCTGCAAACAGGAGTCAGAAACCTAACAAATTCAAATTACATCGATCATTTATCAAGACTCAAAAATATAGGCATGCCTGGACCTGGAAGGCATATCTATTTAAGTTTGAAATACCAGGTTCAATCACAAATAAAATAATAAAAAGTTATGAAAAAAGTAGTTTTAAGTCTTTCATTTTTGGCATTATTGACAGTTTCGTGCGCCAAAAATAAATGTGCAGAATGTCATTATGACGGCGCATTGGGCGAAGTTGAAATGGGTACGTATTGTGGGGATGAACTCAAGAATTTAGAAGAGTTAGGCACCTATACAGATTCTTTAGGTAATACTTATGTAGTACATTGCGGAGAACACTAATCTCACAACTTTTCAACATTCTTTGTTTTTGTTGATAAGTGGAGCAGCCCAAACTTGAGTTTAGCAAGCAATAGCCTTAATTTTATTAACTAGAATTAAGGCTTATGTTTGACGACGAAGACGAGGAATACAACGATAGCAGTTTAAATGAAGATATCGAACACTTTGAGGAGCACTTAAAAGGTAACTCTCTGCGTTTTATTGACAGTGACCGTCTAGAAGGTATAATTGATCATTATCTTATTCAAGGTCAATACAACAAAGCCAAAATTGCGGCTGAATTTGGTATTTATCAATTTGCTTACAATCCTTTATTTCGCTTAAGAAAAGCCCAAGCACTTGGTGGCATTGGCCTACTCCAAGAAGCCCTCGATCTTGTACAACAGCTCGAGCGTCAAGAATTATTTAGTGCAGAAATGTTTCTAACTCGTGCCTCTATCCATGCGCAACAACGCGAGCACAAATTAGCCATTAAATACTTCGAGAAAGCCCTTGATTATTCAGATGCTGCTGAACACGATTACATCTACTTAGACATCGCCATAGAATACGAACGTCTACAGCAATATCAAGATGCTATTGATGTTTTGCACCGTGCGCTAAAAACAAATAAAAACAACGAGGCAGCCCTCTACGAATTAGGCCGCTGCTATGATGCCTTAGGTGCTACTCAAGCCTCCATTGATGCCTATCTTAAATTCATCGATGAGCAGCCTTACTCAAGTACTGCTTGGTATAACTTAGGGAATGCCTACAGCAAAATTGAAGATTTCGATCGCGCTGTTTGGGCCTATGATTACGCCATTCTAATCAATGAAGAATTCGGGCCTGCCCATTTTAATTTGGGCAATGCTTACCTTTCACTTGAAAAATACCACAAAGCTGTTGAGCATTTTGAACTCTGTATGAAACACGACGGAGATGACGCGATGGCGCTGTGTTATATTGGTGAAGCTTATGAACAGCTCAATGAACTTGATTTATCTAAGCATTATTACAAGAAAAGTATTGCACTAGAGCCGATGCTCCCTGAAGCCTGGTTAGGTCTAGGTATTGTAGAGGATCTATTGGGTTCAACCAAAGAGGGAATCATTCTAATTCAAAAAGCGCTAGACTACGACCCTGAAAATGCTGGTATTTATCATGTGCTCGCCGGCGCCTACGAGAAAATTGAAGCTACGGAAGAAGCTAATTTTCATTACCTCAAAAGTCTTGAATTTGGCCCCACAGACGAAGAAGTACTCAATGACTACATGGCCTTTTTGAGTTTAAGTTCACTGAGTACCGCACAACATTTTATTCTAGAATTCCTAGATAAACACCCACAAATCATGCAAGCCCAATTACATTTGATCAATCTCAAATGGCAAATGGGTCAGGTACATGAGGCTAAATTTATGTACCTCAACTGTCTTAATCAATCATCAGCACAAGCAAAAAATATATTTGAAATCAATCCGAAATTGCTCGACGACAGCGATTTCCTACACCTAACAGATGATCTATGAATTTTAAATTAACTTTTATCCCGAAACGTAGTGAAAAGCCACGCGAAAAAGGGGTCACCATGATGATGGATAAAGGTCTTGGTTTGCGCGAGACCGAACACTTTATTGAAGCATCGGCACACCTAACTGATCTTGTAAAGTTTGGCTTCGGCACCGCTTTTGTTACTCAAAATCTAGAAGAGAAAATCAAAATGTACCGCGAAGCTGGCCTGAGACCTTATTTTGGTGGTACTTTATTTGAAGCATTTTATGCGCGTGGTATGTTCAAAGATTACATGCGCTTACTCGATAAATATAACCTTGATCTAGCTGAAATTTCAGATGGTTCGATCATCATCCCACACGATGAAAAGTGCAAGTTAATTCACGAGATGTCTCAAACACGTACCGTACTCTCTGAAGTGGGTTCCAAAGACTCTGGTATTCTGATTTCACCTGCCAAATGGGTGCGTCTTATGAAAGCAGAACTCGATGCAGGCAGCTGGAAAGTCATTGCCGAAGGAAGAGAGGCGGGAAATGTGGGTGTATTCAGACCGAATGGTACTGCACACACCATGCTGATCAACCGCATCATTGCTAACGTGAAGCCAGAAGATATTTTGTGGGAGGCTCCTCAGAAAAATCAACAAGTTTGGTTTATCAAATTGTTTGGTGCAGAGGTCAACCTTGGTAACATCGCTCCAAACGATGTCATTCCGTTAGAATGTCTTCGCTTAGGTTTACGTGGCGATACTTTCTTTGACTTCTTGCCAAAATCCTATGCTGATCGTCTTAAACAAGTAAACGATGAGTCAGATGAGTTTGAAGATGAACAAGAATAATTCATCAGATCTTTTTCATTCTCAATATCAATTATTAGGTCATAATGGCCCAATTTACGCCTTAAGTCTTCACTCAGACTTCCTTTATTCTGCCTCCTCTGACAAATTGGTGGTGCGTTGGAATTTATTAGAAGGGGTTCAAGATCACTTTGTCGTAAAGACCGAACGCCCAGCATTCAGTGTTTTGAAGTCTGTCTTCAATGACGAACTCATTATTGGTCTTGACGACGGCAGCATTCATGTGATAGATGTCGCCAAAAAGCAAGAAGTGCGGCACCTCAAAGCGCATACTAGCGCTATTTTTTCATTGGCAGAACACCCGTGTAATGGCCATCGTTATTCTGCAGACGCCGATGGAAATGTATTTATTTGGGATAATTCCTGGAAGCTTGTGTTACAAATGCCCTTGGCTTGCGGTAAAATACGCAGTCTTACACTTAGTCAAGATGCCCATTTTTTAGTATTGGCCTGTACAGACGGCAGCATTAAGGTCTTTGACACCGAGTTTTACAATTTGATCAATGAATGGTCAGCGCATCCAGAAGGATGTTCGGCACTTTGTTTTTTACCTGATTTAACATTAGTCAGTGGTGGGAAAGATGCGCATATCCGTCATTGGTGCTTGGATGGAACTTTATTAAAGTCCTATCCGGCACACAAAGGCACAATTTATGGTTTAGCTTCGTTGAAAAATAATGCCTACGTGAGTGTTTCGAGAGATAAGTCCATTAAAATTTGGGATGCAACAACGCATCAAATCATTCAAAAAATTGAAGTTTCAGGTAGGGCGCATTTGTACTCAATCAATGCGGTAGTGGTCTACCAAGATAAATTCATTAGTGCTGGTGACGATAAAAGAATCCATGTTTGGACGAAATAACTTTAAATAGCGTAATTTTAAGATATGAAATGGTCGCTTCTTTTTTGTTTATGCAACCTGACGCTTTGGGGTCAATTCCAATTTAACTTTGACCATTCTGTTCCAGTCATCGTGGACGGCCTTAACTTGAAGTCGCCTTGGGCAGGGGGGCTCAATTCACCGCAATTCTCAAGTCTGGACTACGACTTCGATGGCGATGAAGATCTACTCGTCTTTGACCGCAGTTCAGACCAATTACGTGTCTTCAAATTCAGTTTGCAAAATGGTTTACCTCATTACGAAGTTGACCTTAGAGCGCAGCTTTTCTTTCCACCCAATTTAAGATATCGGGTAACTACCCACGATTACGATCAAGATGGTCGAAAAGATCTCTTTTGTTATGCCATTGGTGGCATTAAAGCCTATCGGAATAAAGGTTCTCCGGCTCAAGGTTTAGTATGGCAGGCGTATAGTCCATATTTAGTCTCAAACTATGAGGGCCCCAACTTGAATTTATACATCAGTGGCGCAGATATTCCAGCTTTGGTTGATGTCGAAGGTGACGGTGACATGGATGTTTTGACTTACCATATTAGCGGCGAATATTTACAATACCACCAAAACCAAAGTCAAGAATTATACGGTCACTCCGATTCCTTAATTTTCAAGCTCAAGAATAGATGTTGGGGTGGCTACCGTGAGGATGTTACGAGCAACGCCTTGTTTTTAAATGACACGAGTTCATATTGTAATGGCGGAAATGTAGTTGGGCCTCAAATCGGAGAAAATAACTCCAATAAAGCACATGCTGGCTCAACTGTCTTGGCTTTAGATCTCGATAACTCAGGTGTGATGGATCTGGTTTTAGGAGATGTTGCATATAGCAATTTAATCAAGCTCATCAACGGAGGAAGCGCACCAAATCAAAATTCTGATATGCTCAGCGCTGATTACAATTTTCCAAGCAATACAACGCCAGCCAATGTGCAGCTCTTTCCGGCGGCCTACTACATAGATGTAGATGGAGATGCCAAGAAAGACCTGCTCGTGTCGCCCAATGCCAATAACGTTTCTGAAAATGAAAACAGCGTTTGGTTTTATAAAAATCTGAGTAGTAATCAGGGGCCTGTTTTCGCTTTTCAAGATAACGACTGGTTGCAAGGCGACATGATGGAGCACGGAGCAGGTTCAAGACCTGTGCTTGCAGACCTCAACCAAGATGGCTTACTCGATTTATTAGTAGGTAATTTTCATGCTTATAAACCTGTACTTAACAAAGAGTCCAGGATTGCTTATTATCAAAATATCGGAACAGCAAGCGCACCTTCCTTCATTTTGGTTGATAATAACTTTCTGGATTTAGCCAATTCAGGACTTGGCCTTAACCTCATGCCTAGCGTTGGGGATCTCAACAACGACGGCAAACCAGATCTTATCATTGGCAGAGACAACGGTCAGTTGGCATTCTATCTAAATACAACTACTGGTTCCACTCCTACATTTACTTTACAAACTTCCATATTAACAGATGCAACTGGTAGCAGCATTCAGGTGCCAATGTTTGCGAGTCCTCAGTTATTTGATTTGAATGAAGACGGAAAACAAGATCTGATCATTGGTTACAAGGGAGGAGGGCTCATCTATTATGAAAACACCGGAACCACAACGAATCCATTGTTTTCATTGCAAAGTTCAGCTCTTGGGAATGTCAATGTAGCGGTCAATGGTCCCGATGGTTTTTCAAATGCTTGGTTCTTTAAATGGCAAGACACCACTTATTTACTTGTTGGGGCTCAAGATGGCCGCATTCATTTTTTTGACAGCATCAGTAATAATATTTTAGGCGCTTATCATGAAATCACAGCAGACCTAGTAGGTTTGTCAGCACAAATTGGGGCTTATGCGTCTGCTAGTGTGGGCAATTTAGATAACGATGCGCATCTCGACTTAATTGTTGGGCAAGATCTTGGCGGTCTCTTTTATCTTGAAGATCAACCGGGCTCAGATTTAGGCCTACAGGACCGCGAAGAGATTGGGATTCGGGTGTATCCAAATCCGTTTTCTAATAGTTTTTCAGTTCAAATAGATGGCGCTAATCAACTCCAGGCCGGATTGTATAATTTAAATGGTCAGCTTTTAGCCGAATTTGAGTTTCAGCAAGGCCTACAATCTATAGCGTTGCCCCAATTGAAAACGGGCCTTTACTTCCTCAGTTTTTCAGATGGGCAAGTACTTAAAATGGTCAAGCAATAAACTGTAAAGAATGCCTTATTTGATGGCTAACTCAAGAAGGGTTTGCCCATTGAGTTCGGCTCTTAATTGATCGCCAATCTGGACAGGGCCCACACCTGCAGGAGTTCCGGTAAACAAAAGATCACCAGTTTTCAGTGTGATAAACTGAGAAACATAGGCAATGAGCGCATCAATTTGGAAGATAAAATCTTTTGGTGAACCGATTTGTTTGAGGGTGTTATTCTGATAGAAACGAAATTCTAGATTTTGAAAATCGTAGTCTTTGACATTGAGCCATATCGATGATAAAGGGGCACTGTGGTCAAATCCTTTAGCGGGTTCCCATGGCAAACCTTTTTCTTTGCATTGCTGTTGGAGGTCACGTGCTGTGAAATCGATACCTAAAGTAAATTGAGAGTAATATTTGTGCGCAAAAGCAGGGTCAATATGTTTGCCTACCTTATCAATTTTAATGACGAGTTCACACTCGAAATGTAAATCTTTGGTGAAGTTCGGGTAGTAAAATTCTGCTTCGCGTAACAAGGCAGTATCGGGCTTCAGAAAAAAGAGGGGAACGGTAGGAAGTGCCGCATTCATTTCTTTGGCGTGGTCGGCATAGTTTCTACCAATGCATATGATTTTCATGGCTTTTTGAATTTATTTTTCAATAATTCAAGTTTGTCTTCAAGGTTGGTTCCAAGCTGTGCATCTTTGAGTCTTTCTACTTCTTGACGCAATAATTGCTTGGTGTGTAAAGGGAAGTCTGCCTCGAGCATCCAGCCGTAATAACCGGGTTCTTCTTTAAGTACGCGCTCAATTGTTTTTCCTTTGTGTTTGCCAAAATTATAACAGAGCATGTTTTGTTCGTTGTAGCAAAGTCTGCCTGCATAATCAGCTCTTTGGTTATCGCCGATGGTAGAGAATTTGGCAAGGTCAGCAATGTCGTTGCTGAGGTCTTGGTAGCGTTCTGTTTGCGCTTGTAAGACTTCGAGTGTGGCCAGCGTGTCGTATAGCGCATTGTGAGCATTTTCAATGGTCTTGCCACAATAAAATTGATAAGCAGCAGCAAGCGTTCGCTGCTCCATTTTGTGAAAGATGTTTTGCACGTCTACGAAGTGTCTGGCACCTAAATCAAAATCAATTCCGGTTCTCAATAATTCTTCAGAAAGTACAGGAATATCAAACTTGTTTGAATTGTAACCAGCGAGGTCTGATTCACCGATGAATTCGATGACTTGAGGCGCTAATTCTTTGAAGGTTGGCGCATCTGCTACCATTTCATTGGTGATACCATGGATAGCAGCAATTTCATCAGGGATTTCTTGCTCCGGATTGACCAATTCATTGAATGTAACGCTTTGGCCATCTGGCAGCATTTTGATGATGGCAATTTGTACAATTCGGTCTTTGGTAATTTGGAGCCCAGTTGTTTCTAGGTCAAAAACACAAAGCGGTCGAACGAGCTGTAAGGGCATCTTAGAGCGTAGTTTCTGGGTCGAAAGCTTCGAGGTAATCGGCTACGCGTCTGACAAATTGCCCACCAAGTGCACCATCTACAACGCGGTGGTCATAGGAATGCGACAAGAACATTTTGTGACGAATACCGATGAAGTCACCATCTGGGGTTTCAATTACCGCTGCTACTTTACGAATGGCACCCAGCGCCAAAATAGCAACCTGTGGTTGGTTGATAATTGGAGTTCCCATGACGTTTCCGAAAGTACCAACGTTGGTAACGGTGTAGGTTCCGCCTTGGATATCTTCTGGCTTTAATTTGTTGTTGCGGGCATTGTTAGCCAATTCATTTACTGTTTTGGCAAGACCCACCAGATTCATACGGTCTGCATTTTTGATCACGGGAACAATAAGGTTTCCGCTTGGCAAAGCTGCAGCCATTCCGATGTTGATGTCTTTGCGTTTGATGATGTTGGTTCCGGAAACCGAAACGTTGATCATGGGGAAGTCTTTGATGGCTTTGGCAACTGCTTCAATGAAAATAGGGGTGAAGGTGAAGTTTTCTCCTTCGCGTTTTTTGAAGTCGTTTTTAATGCGGTCACGCCATTTAACAATGGTTGTGACGTCAGCTTCGACATAAGATGTAACGTGTGGTGAAACATGAACAGACATCACCATATGCTCAGCGATGAGCTTGCGCATGCGGTCCATCTCGATGATTTCGTCACCGGCATTTGCAATGACTACAGGCTCTTTAATTTGAATTCCTGTAGAAGACGCAGCTGGTGTTGGAGCAGTGCTTGCTGCTGGTGTGGTATTAGAGTTTGTTTGTGCTGCCGGAGCCTGACGTGTATCTAAGAATGCAAGTACATCTTTTTTAGTAACGCGTCCTTCTTGGCCTGAACCAGCAATTTTAGCCAGTTCAGCAGCACTGATATTTTCTTTTTGAGCAATTGTTCTGACAAGTGGTGAGTAAAAACGACCGTCATTGCTTTTGATAGCACCTGGAGCTTGTGCTTCAGGTGTGCTTACTGGTGCAGATGCTGCCTGTGTTGGGGCAGGAGCAGTGTTGTTGCTTGGGGCAGCTGCTGGTGCGCTTGAGGCGCCAGCACCGTCTGTGGATAGAATGGCAATGACATCGCCAACCTGAGCTACTTGGTCTTTTTCAAATAAAATTTTGATGAGTGTACCCGCAGCCTCTGAAGGGAGTTCGTTGTCTACTTTGTCGGTAGCTACTTCAACAAGTGGTTCGTCAATGGCAACGGCATCGCCAATATTTTTGAGCCAATTAGTGATGGTTGCTTCGGTGACACTTTCACCCATTTTAGGAAGACGAATTTCTATTTCTGCCATTTTCTGTTAATTGATGTCGTTGATGAGTTGCAAAATTAAGCAATTTTGATCAAAATTAGGAAGCTTGCTGATCGAGTAAGCGATAGTTTTTCAGGATTGACTTAAAGTCTGTTTGGGCACTGTAGTTTTTGGTGTAGCGCAAATTTGCTTCTGGCTGATTATCAGGCTTCCAGTAGTATGGTCTGACGATACTTTTCTTCTGGTATTTGCGATTGAGCTGATCAACTTGAAGACCCACTAGCGTGTATTGTGCATTTAATACACCAAAGATATTCTTGAAAAATTGCTGGCGCTGTTTAAAAATCCAACACAATATTGGACTTAATATGAGTAGGATGAGCCCAATGAAAAGGTCGAAAATGCGCTTGATTCTTTTGTTAGTGGCTTGTTCTAGCGCATCAAAGTGTAGCGTGTAGTAGTCACCAGCAGTGTCTATTGAATTACTGCCAATCAGATAACTAGTATCTGGTTGGGCAATTTTGTATTCGAGTTGGGCAGCAGAGGTGGCAACCATGCTGCTAATGATTTGCATGCTGCTTAGGTCTTTTGCTGAAAAAATAAGTTCGTTCAAGCGGTGGATTTCAAGCATTTCATCGAGTTGACTATTTTGAATTTGCACAGCTGTAGTTTGGGTCGCTACTTCTATATGATGAATACTTTCTATGTGTGGGTAAGTCTGTTCGAGCAAGTTTTTAATCCGTTCAAATTCTGCTTTACCGCTTAAAATGCCAAAACGTTTTTTAGGGAAGGCATTGAAATCTATTTTTCCTTTTTTAATGAGCGTTAAAAGGGCTCTGCTGATATAAAAAATACCAATAAAGCTAGCAGCACCTAGCAAGATGAAGAGTCTAGAAAATTGCCATTCTTTGGGTAAAAGTGCATAGAACGCTAGGATAGCTAAAGTTGCAAAAAAGGTACTTTTCCAGATACGTTTAGCAGGTGTGCCTTTGTCATAGAGCCCGATTAACCAAGCGCTGAAAATCCAACAGCCGAGGTAAGCTGGCACGAGCCATTGCACCAACCAATCTGGGAATTCAATATGTTTGACTTTCCATTGTGTAGCTAGCCAAATGAGTAAGACAAGATTACTTAGAAAATCAAAAGCTGGAGCAGCACTTTTGCTCACAATTCTTTTCATTAACGAAAGCCCTGCCCTGAGGTAGATGGCCATATGAATGGTAGCTGAAAAAATCTTGGCATAACGCTTCGAAAAGTGCTTTTGCGCAAAGATGATCATGGCATTGTAGAAAACAAAAACGTAGTTCAAGGAGCCTTTTTTAGTGCTCTCGCCTTTGTAATGAATGATTTTTGTTTCGGCAAAATAGACCACCTTATAGCCACCTTGTTGGATGCGATACGATAAGTCGATGTCTTCGCCGTACATGAAAAAAGCTTCATCGAGCAAGCCAACCTTATTGAGTGCTTCAGCGCGCATGAACATAAAGGCACCACACAAAACATCTACCTCGTGGTTTTCAAGTTCATCGAGATATCCAAGGCTGTAACGGTTGAAAAATTTTGATTTTGGAAAAATACGTGAAAGCCCGAAAATCTTGTAAAAAGAAACCTCAGGAGTGGGTAGGCCTCTTTTTGATTCGGGCAAGAATCGTCCTCTGCCGTCGAGCATCCTGACACCAAGGGCACCAACCTCTTTGTTTTGTTCCATGTATTGAAAACACTTTTCAAAAGTATCTTCCTGAACAACGGTATCTGGGTTCAGTAAAAGCACATATTTACCCTTGCTTTCAAGGATAGCCTGATTATTTGCTTTGGAAAAACCAACATTAACTTTGTTGGCAATGAGCTGAACTTGCGGAAATTTAAGTTGCAGCATTTCTTGCGAGCCATCAACACTATTGTTGTCTACAACAAAAACTTCTGCAGGTGTATTTTTTAATGCGGCGTAAACACTATTTAAGCATTGTTCCAAAAAATTGGAAACATTGTAATTGACAATGACAATACTAAGGTCTAGTGTTCGGTTCTCGATCATTTGTAGGCGATACAAGAAATTTCAATAGAAACATCGAGTGGCAGACGGCTCACCTGAACGGTTTCTCTGGCAGGAGCTACACCGTTGAAATAGGCCGCATAAACGGCATTCATGGCTTGAAATTCTTCAAGATTTTTCATGAAGATGCTCACTTTTACAACATCATCTTTGGTGAAGCCAGCCTCGTTTAACAAAGCATCAATGTTTTGTAAAACCCGAGACGTAGCACTTTCGATATTTTCCATTTCGAGCTGACCGGTCTGAGGATTTAATGGAATTTGGCCGCTGATATAAAGTTGCCGATCTATGAGAATGGCCTGGCTGTAAGGGCCAACCGGAGCAGGTGCGTTTGGAATTTGTATGGCTTTTTTCAATGATGACATTTAGAAACAAGGTTTTACTACTTTTGCAAAGTAACAAAAAACAAGCTAGGTGAGGGTTCTTTTGATTGATTTTTATGACTCATTTACCTTCAATCTTGCCCATTATTTGGAGGCTCTTGAAGTGGAACTACTGACCAAGCGCTATGACGAACTTGTTGCGCAAGATTTTTTGCAGCTGAATGCTATTGTTTTGTCTCCAGGCCCTGGGCTTCCAAAGGAAAAGCAAGGATTGTCTGATATTCTGACTGAAAATATGGGAAAAATTCCCATTCTTGGCGTTTGCCTGGGCATGCAAGCCCTCGTGGAGCATTTGGGTGGTTCACTTGAAAATCAACAGCAGGTGAAACACGGAGTTTCGGAACCAATTCAGACGCAAAGCAACAGTTTACTTTTTAAAAATTTACCGACTCAATTTCAAGTAGGCCTTTATCATTCTTGGATGGTCAAGTGCCCTGAAAACTGGATTACAGCCTATTCAATGTACGCCGTACCAATGGCCATAGAGTTGCCTGAATTAAAAGTATTTGGTGTTCAATTTCATCCTGAATCTATAATGACGCCAATGGGCAAAAGAATTCTGCAGAATTTTCTAGATATTTGTTTAGAATGAAGGCTTTAATAGTTTTTGGCGGCGTTTAACATACACAAAACAGGATTCGTACCAATCAAATCCTAAAAGATTCGCACAAATTTTGTTGGACTTAAACTTTTTTGTTGAACTTTTGTTACTCAAAAGCGATATCAATCTTCAACAAAATGAAATTATTTCTCCAACTACTCATTTCTATAATCACATTTAGTTCTTTTGCACAAACAGGTCAATTAAGTGGCAGGCTCCTCAATTCGGCCAACGGTACCCCAGTATCTCCGGCCAAAATCAACATTATCGAACTTCAACTTATAAAGGCCGCTGATATAGAAGGTCGATTTACTTTTGAAGCATTAGCACCGGGAATATATACAGTCAAAATTACAGCGCCAGGTTTCGAAGATAAAGTGCAATCTGAGGTGCTCGTAACTAATGCAAGGCCTACAGACCTTCAAATTGACCTCGATGAAAAAGTCCAGACCTCCAGAGAAGTAAAGGTCAGTGCCGCTCCATTTCAAAGAAAAGCTGAATCACCGAACTCACTCAAAACATTGAGTGCAACGGAAGTTGAAAGACTTCCAGGGGCAAACCGAGATGTAAGTAGGGTTATTGGTGCTTTACCAGGAGTTGCTGCACGTGCAACTTTTAGAAATGACATTATTATTAGAGGTGGTTCACCTGGTGAGAACAAGTTCTATTTGGACGGTATTGAAGTTCCGAATATCAATCACTTTGCTACGCAAGGCGCTAGTGGAGGGCCGGTTGGTTTGCTCAATGTCAATTTTATCAAAGAGGTAGAGTTTTATTCAGGGGCTTTTCCTGCAAACAGAGCAAATGGACTTTCATCGGTGCTATCTTTCAAGCAAAAAGATGGCAATAAAGACGCACTCATTACCAATTTTGCATTGGGTTCATCAGATGCCGCCCTTACTTTTGATGGTCCAATCGGAGACAAAGGAGATTTTATCTTTTCGGTCAGACGCTCGTACTTACAGTTTCTTTTTGCCGCCCTGAAGTTGCCTATTTTACCGACCTATAACGACTACCAGTTTAAACTTAATTTTCAACTCAATGCTAAAAATAAGCTTTCTATTATTGGCTTGGGTGCCCTCGATCAGTTTGGGCTCAACACAAGTGTAAATGATGGTTTGACTGATACGAATCAACTAGAATATAACAACTACATCTTGAATGGTGTTCCCATGCAAAATCAATGGAACTATACCATGGGCGCAGTTTGGCAGCACTCCTCTAAATCATCTATTCAAACGCTTGTTGCTAGCCGGAATATGCTCAACAACCGCGCTTACCGCTACAAAGACCGAATTGAAGAACCTCAAAATTTATTACAAGATTACACCTCTTTTGAGGCAGAAAATAAATTACGCTTTGAACACACCTACATTAAAAATGGTTGGCGCTGGAATGTTGGCGCAGGTTATGAATACGCAAAGTATTTTTCAGATACTTATCAAAAAATTATCATTTTTGGCCAGCCTTCCGTGTTAGATTTTGAATCAACTTTGAATCTTCACAAGTATTCAGCTTTTTCTCAACTTAGCCGCGCCTTTTTCAATGAAAGATTGCGTTTGTCTGTTGGCGTGCGCGCAGATGGCACCTCTTATAGTGCTGAGATGCGCAATCCATTTAAGCAGTTTTCTCCGATGTTTTCAGCATCGTACCGCTTGACTGAAAACTTGGCAATTAACACCAATGTAGCACGCTATCATCAATTACCAGCGTATACAATTCTTGGATTTAGAAATGCTGCAGGCGATCTCGTTAATGAGCAAAATGGCTTGCGTTATATCCAAGCAGATCATTTTGTACTCGGGACAGAATACTTATTGAAATGGAATGCAAGAGTAACACTTGAAGGATTCTATAAAAAGTATAATTACTATCCTTTCTCTCTTAAAGACTCCATTTCTTTAGCGAATATTGGTTCAGATTTCGGTGTAATCGGAAACGAAGCAGTTAGCTCTACATCTAGTGGCCGTAGTTATGGTGCAGAGTTTCTATATCAACAAAAGTTATACAAAGGTTTTTATGCGGTTTTAGCCTACACATGGGTGCGTTCTGAGTTCCTCAATAAAAACAATGTGTATGTACCTACATCATGGGATAGCCGTCATATTGTCTCGCTAACTGGTGGTAAGCGTTTTAAAAATGGTTGGGAGTTTGGTATGCGTTGGTTGTTTTCAGGCGGTGCACCGTACACGCCATTTGACATTGCTACTTCAAGCCTAATAACAAATTGGAATATCAACGGGGTTGGTTTACTTGATTACAACCAACTCAATACCCAGCGCGAAAGTAGTTTTCATCAGCTTAATATTCGCGTAGACAAAAAACTATATTTGAAGCAGTTCAACATGAACTTCTATTTAGATATTCAAAACTTATACGGCTATAAAGCAACGCTTGCTCCTATACTTTTAATTGAAACAGATGCCAATAATCAGCCTGTTATTGATCCTAATGATCCAAGTCGTTATCAAACAAAACTCATCGAAAATGTTTCGGGTATTGTCCAGCCAACAATCGGAATAATTGTAGAGTTTGTGACAAAGAAAAGCAAGTAAAGACTTTGTTTACATTATTAAAAAAGTGGTATCTTTGCACCCAAATTTATCAATAATGGCAACCAATAGAACTTTTACAATGCTCAAGCCTGATGCAATCGAAAACGGGCACATGGGTAAAATCATCGACATGATTATCAATGCTGGATTCAGCATCAAAGCAATGAAATACACGCGCTTATCTGAAGAGCAAGCGAAAGCTTTCTATGCAGTACACGCTGAGCGTCCGTTCTACGGAGAGCTTGTTGAGTACATGACAAGCGGGCCAATCGTAGCTGCTATCCTCGAAAAAGAAAATGCAGTTGCTGACTTCCGTGCCTTAATTGGTGCTACAGATCCTGCTGAGGCTGCTGACGGAACCATCCGTAAGGCTTATGCAGAAAGCAAAGGTCGTAATGCAGTTCACGGTTCTGACTCAGACGAGAATGCAGAAATCGAAGGTAAATTCCATTTTACTGCAGCAGAAGTATTTTAATTTCTGTCTGAAATAAAACTTTAAAAGACCGCACTGCGGTCTTTTTGCATTCATAGCCACCCATATTCAATACCTCGCCACATGAGATTCAACGAAGCCATCGAAACCCGCAGAACTTTTGGGATTATTTCCCACCCGGATGCCGGAAAAACGACACTCACTGAAAAATTATTGCTTTTCGGAGGAGCGATCCAGACGGCGGGCGCTGTGAAAAACAACAAAATCAAGAAGTCTGCCACCTCTGACTTCATGGAGATTGAAAAGCAACGTGGGATTTCCGTTGCTACCTCTGTTATGGCGTTTGGTTACAACGGCAAGCAGATCAACATCCTAGACACACCAGGTCACAAAGACTTCGCTGAAGATACCTTTCGTACGCTCACTGCTGTAGATAGCGTCATTCTTGTTATAGACTGCGCCAATGGGGTTGAGGCCCAAACGGAAAGACTTATGGAGGTTTGTCGCATGCGCAATACGCCCGTGATCATTTTTGTCAATAAAATGGACCGCGATGGTAAAGAAGCTTTTGATTTGCTCGACGAACTCGAGTCAAAGCTCAATATTCGTGTGCGCCCATTAACTTGGCCTATCGGTATGGGTGATCGCTTTCAGGGTGTTTACAACATTTATCAGCAAGGCCTGAACTTGTTTTCTGCTAATAAAACGAAAATTGCCGAGGACGTCCTTTCTATTGCCAATTTAGCAGACCCTCAACTCGATCAAATCATTGGTGAAGCACCTGCCGCTGAACTCAGAGAAGAACTCGACATGATCGAAGGTGTTTACGATGCTTTTGATCGCGAGCGTTATTTGGCAGGAGAGGTGGCGCCTGTATTTTTTGGCTCAGCAGTCAATAACTTCGGCGTAAAAGAATTGCTAGATACTTTCTGTGAAATTTCGCCGTCACCAAGAGGTCGAGAATCCGATACCCGTATGGTAGAACCCTCAGATGAGCGTTTCAGTGGCTTTGTCTTTAAAATACATGCCAACCTTGACCCAAAGCACCGCGACCGCATTGCCTTTTTACGCATTGTTTCGGGGCGTTTCGAGCGCAATAAGTTTTATCACCATGTGCGCCTCAATAAAGACATGAAATTTCCGAATCCAACCTCTTTCATGGCCCAAGATAAAAGCGTCATTGACGACGCATATCCTGGCGATGTCATTGGTTTGTACGATACCGGAAGTTTTAAAATTGGCGATACACTCACCACCGGTGAAAAGATGCTCTATAAAGGCATTCCGTCGTTTTCCCCAGAGATTTTCCAAGAACTCGAAAACCTCGATCCGCTCAAGTCCAAACAACTCGACAAGGGCATTCGTCAGCTCATCGATGAAGGCGTAGCACAGCTCTTCATCCAACAACCAGGTAACCGAAAAATTGTCGGAACTGTTGGCCAATTACAGTTTGAAGTCATCAATTACCGCCTCATTCATGAATACGGTGCCAATTGTCGTTTCGTTCCAAGAAACTACTACAAAGCCTGCTGGATTACCACCGACAACGACGAGCAATTGGCTTCGTTCAAACGCGCGAAAGGATCTTATTTGGCCCTCGACAAAGATGAAAACCTTGTATTTTTAGCAGAGACACCTTTCTTGTTGCAAATGGCCGAACAAGATTACCCGGATCTCAAATTCCATCAAACTTCAGCCTTTAAACTAGAGCAGTCTTAATTTCTTGATGTAAATCAATGGCCAAAAGCTAATTTTGAAATACTTTAGTCAAAAATTAGCACATGAGCTCAAAACTTGAACGCCGATCATTTCTTTCTAGACTTGGCCTGGGGCTAGGTGGGGCTTTATTCATTCCCTTCAATCAATGGGGGAAAACCAAAACGCAAGAAATGCCACAACTCATTCAAAAAATCAGACCACTCGGTTTTCAATGGGAAACCCTCGATCCATTTTTATTCTGTGTTCACCACGAGGATTATTTTCCGAAGGGCAATGCTCAGTTGGGCCCTGATCCAAAGCATTTTGAAGGCAGACACATGGGCCAAGATTTTATTGTGAAAGATGGTTTTAGAATGTACCATGGCTCAACAGTGCCTGGTTTTCCTGGGCATCCTCACCGTGGTTTTGAAACCATCACTGTTGTAAGAACCGGTTTGGTTGACCACGCCGACAGCATGGGCGCAGCAGGCCGTTACGGCAATGGTGATGTCCAATGGATGACCGCAGGTAAAGGGGTGCAGCACGCTGAAATGTTTCCCTTGCTCAATCGAGACAAAGAAAATCCTTTAGAGCTTTTTCAAATCTGGCTCAACTTGCCAAAGCGCAGTAAAATGGTCGAGCCTCATTTTAAAATGCTGTGGGCAGAAACGGTTCCAAAGTTTAGTGCTACAGCCAATGGTGCGACAGCTAATATTGAAGTCTTGGTAGGTCAACTTGGTACTTATAAGGCCGCTGTAACGCCACCAAATTCTTGGGCAGCAGATACCAATAATCACGTTGCTATTTACAACATTCAATTAGAACCAGGCGCAACCTTTGAGCTTCCCTCAACAGCTGTGGGCGTCAATCGCAGTATATACTACTATGAGGGCAATGGCCTGAAAGTAGGAAATCAAGAAATAGCGCACTATCATGCCGCCGATGTCGATGCAAGTCAAACTTGCATATTGGTCAATGGTTTAGAAGCTTCAAAAGTACTTGTATTGCAGGGCAGACCAATCAACGAACCCGTTGTGCAGCATGGGCCTTTTGTCATGAACTCGAAAGAAGAAATTTATCAAGCCTTCCAAGACTACCAACAAACTCAATTTGGCGGCTGGCCTTGGGGTCGCTACGACCAAGTTCATGACCCGAAGCTGGGCCGCTTTGCCAAGCATGCCGATGGTCGGGTAGAGGAGCCTAAGGGTTAAAAGCATAAAAAAAGCCCTTCCGAAGAAGGGCTTTGGCTTTGAAATTGTTTTCAATTAGAGTTTAAAGCTCAAGCCTGCATTGACGAGCCCACCCGGACCAAATGCAAATTGCAAGTTAGCCCCAATATTGTCTGTAAAGAAATAACGCATACCTAGACCTGCTTTTACACCTACAGGTATCAGACTTTCAACTGAAAGAGGCTCATATCCTGGTTCTGTACTCGTGAAATCAAAGTTTCTTTTCGCATATCCAATTCCTACTGTTGAGTATAAATCAAACTCATCGTTATCTAAGAAGTGGTAGTTGAAGCATACCAATACACCAGTTCTAGATGTTGTGAAATCGTAATTGTATGTTGTGCCGCTTGAAGCATCGTTGAAGTTCACTGAAGAGTTGGTGAAACTCATGTCAAGTCCTAAGCCAATTTTGTCGGTAACCATATACTCAAATCTTGCTCCTAAAGGGCCAATGCCTCCAGTTGAAAGGTCTAATTCTGTTCCGGTACTCGCGTAAGCTGCTTTAAAAACAGCAGTATAAAGATTAGGAAATCCGTAGTAGCCTTCAATTATGATGTCTTCTTCTTCTACCGCCTGAGCAAATGTTTGTTGGTTAAAACCAGTTGCAATCATCCCTAAAGCGATGAAAACTTTTAGAAAATTTTTAGTCATATTTTTTGTTTTAAGTTTATCAAATATAATAAAATAGTTTTCAAGTTATTGGCATGTAGTATTTTGTCATCTAAATTGAATTGGTTGTGATTTGTAAATTTTTCAGAAAGGAATTTGGTCTTTTATTTTGATTAAAAACAGATCTTTCTAAACTTTCCTTCTAAAAACAGAAGGCGTGGCTTTCATTTTTTTTAAAAAGACCCGATTGAAATAACTCAAGGAATCATATCCGCAGTCGTGGGCAATTTTACTGATCTTATCCTCGGTAGTTAATAATAAGTGGCACGCTTCATTCACGCGCAGCTCATTTAAATAATCTGAAAAGGTGGCGCCAGTGGCTTTTTTGAAAAACTTGCAAAAATTACTTTCCGACATATGAACGAGCTCAGCAATTTGAGTAAGTGTGATAGGTGCTGCAAAATGCTTTTGTAAATGCGTGCAAACTTTATTGATACGCAGCTCGAAGGTTTTGGAACTCACGTTGTGAAATTCAGTGCTAGCAAGTGTTGTGTACTTTTTTGAAGTCAATGTATTCATAATCCTTAGTAAGTCCAGTACACTTTCTAAAGCTTGGTTTTCTATCATGTTCAAGAGTTCTAGAACTAGCGAAGGATCTGCTTCAAAATGCAGTCCTTTTTTTGCAGCGACAAGCAATGCTTCAATTGGCTTTGCTTCATTGAGCGTTAAAAAGGGAGCAATGAATGCCTTTGAAAATTGAATGACGATTGCCTCAGAAGGAGTGAAATCTTCTGCTTTGCTGTGCCAAGTATGTGGCAGATTGCTGCCCAACAAAACGAGATCTCCGGCGGCGAAGGGTTCATGCGAATTTCCAACTATCCGATAGCCATTCCCTTTGACTATATAGGTCAATTCATATTCAGGATGGTAATGCCACTTGAACTCAAAAGAAGCTACTTTGAGTCTTGCTTTATAAAAACTAGCGCCTCCTTGTTTGGAAGGGATATCTTCTAAAAATGCTTTCATGGTATATTATAAACCTGTGTAAAGTAATAAATTTAAAAATAATTCAATATGGTATTATTAATTAATAAAATATGATTAACCAAATTAAGCTTGAAAGCCTATTTTTGATTTTTAATTGCATTTCAGCTGCCTAATAATTATCACAACATGATCAACTTACCAGTTCATACCCAAGCCGATCTGAATAACGCTTATCACCTGACTTCCGCACAGATTGCTTTCTACAAAAAGCATCAGTTCATCAAGCTTAAACAAGTCCTTTCTGAGGAAACGCTTCAATATTTCAATGAAGTTATTTCAGAGCAAGTGGCGCTAATGAATAAAGAAGATCTTGCCTTGGAAGAGCGCAGCACATACGGAAAGGCATTTTTACAGCTTTTTAATCTATGGAGAGAAAATGCGCTGGTGAAAGAATTGGTTTTTAGTAAACGCATTGCGCAAATAGCTTCAGATTTGATGGAGGTAAACGGCGTGCGTTTATACCATGATCAGGCCTTGTTCAAAGAAGGTGGAGGAGGCATCACACCTTGGCATGCCGATCAATATTATTGGCCCCTAGCCACTGATAAAACCGTTACAGCCTGGATTCCGTTGCAAGCGACTCCACTAGAAATGGGGCCCTTGGAATTTAGTGCCGGAAGTCATACTATTGTGGAAGGCCGTGAATTAGAAATTGGAGACGAAAGTGAAGCCCTGATTCAAAAAAGATTGCGTGTAACTGATTTTGAGCACATCATTGAACCTTTTGATATCGGTGAAATCAGTTTTCATTCAGGTTGGATCTTTCACAGAGCAGGAGCAAACCTTACCAACGAGATGCGAAAAGTCATGACCATCATTTTCATGGACAAAGACATGTTGCTCAAGGCCCCTGACAACGCCAATCAAGAAAACGACTGGCACACTTGGTGCCCAGGTGCAACTATTGGGGACGTAATTGACACCCCTTTGAATCCGGTACTTTATTCGAAGTAAATATGCAGCTCAAGTATTTGTGTACGTTTTGGGGCAGTGAAACGCTCAACGCCACGGACTTTTTAAATAAGGTGCTACAAGAGGGCTACGATGGTGTAGAAATCAATTTCCCTGATGATCCTGTTTTTATACAAGAATTTTTAAAGCGCATCGAAGAAATTAGGTCAACAAGCCACCCAGACTTCGTTTTTATTGCTCAGCAAGTGCTGGATCTGCAACAAGAAACAGTAGCCCAATATCAAGAACGCCTCCTCAAGCGCCTTGAATTTTTAATAGGGCTTCAACCCGACGCCATCAATTCGCATACGGGTAAAGATTTTTTTGATTTTTCTTCAAACCTTGCCATTTTGCAAGCAACAGAAAATTTGGCAAAAGAAAGCGGCATTCCGATATGGCATGAAATACATCGCGGGCGTTTTTCTTTTCATCTAAAGACCTTATTGAGTTATCTAGAGGCGCTTCCAGCGCTGAAGCTGATTGCTGACTTTTCTCACTTTTGTGTGGTTTCAGAAAGCACCTTGCAAGATCAGCAGGACTTGCTTTCTAAAATTTATCCGCACATCGTTCATGTCCATGCCAGAGTAGGTTCAGCGCAAGCTGCTCAGGTCACGCATCCTTTTGCACCCGAATGGAACACACATTTAAATACTTACTTGGCTTGGTGGCAAGCAATCATTGACCTTCAAAGCAAAACTAAAAAACCATTTTTCACGATTACACCTGAGTTTGGTCCCGTACCATATATGCCTTGCGCGCCATTTACTTTGGAACCTACCGCAGATCAGCAGCAAATCAATTTGGAAATGAAAGCATATTTGCAAAAACAACTGAAAGTCCATGGGAATCATTAAACCATTTTTATTCGGCTTTATTTGTTTGCTGCTTCCATTGACCGCAATCAAGGCGCAACAGCACAGCCGCTTTGTCAAGCCTTTTATCGGAACCGATGGCACAGGCCATACCTTTCCTGGGCCCTCTATGCCTTTTGGGATGGTGCAGCCAGGCCCTGACAACCGCGATTACGGCTGGAATCATACCAGTGGTTACCAGTTTCAAGATACTTTTCTAATGGGGTTTTCGCAGACGCGTTTCAGTGGATCCGGCATCAATGAAATGGGCGATGTCTTGCTCTTGCCCATCAATCCGAAAAAAGAACAAGGTAAAAATGGCTACGATAAAACTACAGAGTCAGCCAAAGTGGGCTATTATTCGGTAACTAAAAACGATGGTGTTAAGGTTGAATTGACCTGCACCCAGCGCGTTGCGTTTCATCAGTATACCTTCCCAGAGAGCGGCGCTCAAGTTTTAGTGGATTTACAGCACGGCTTGCGTTTTGTATTCGACCCAAGCGCTGCGAAAGGATTGGTCATTGAAAGCAGTGTAAAAATAGAAAATGACCATACCATTTCAGGCTATTGTTCAACTGATAATTGGGTCAAGCGCAAGTATTTTTTCACGCTTACCTTTGATCAACCCTTCATCAGTTCCAAAGAACTATTGAAAAAAGACAATGAAAAGGCGCCTAGGTTTCTTTTAGACTTTCAGTTAGCTGATTCAAAGGTGCTGAAGGTTAAAATTGCGCTTTCATCGGTTGATGTAGCAGGCGCTCAACAGAATATGGAAGCCGAATTGAATCACTGGGATTTCAAACGTGTAACTATTCAAAATCAAGCAGAATGGGATCACTACCTGAATCGTGTCGATATTCAAGCACCTCACAAAAAGAAAGAACTGTTTTATACGGCGCTCTATCATTTGTTGTTGCAACCCTCCAATATTGCCGATGTAGATGGTCGTTATCGCAATGCAATTGACAGCATTCGCTTAGCGCCAAATAAAGCCTATTATTCTACGCTATCCATTTGGGATATTTATCGTGGGGCTTTTCCGTTGTTACAAATCATTGCTCCGGAAAAGATAGATGGCATTGTTCAATCAATGCTTTTACATCACCAAGCTAAAGGGTTTTTGCCGATCTGGACAGCATGGGGGCAAGACAACTATTGCATGATTGGCAACCACGCCATACCCATGATTTTGTCAGCTTATCAAAATGGCTTTACTGGTTTTGATGCCAATGCCGCTTTGGAAGCCATGCTGGAAACAAGCACCAAAAGTCATATCAATTCGAATTGGGAGCTATACAATCAATATGGTTATTATCCTTTTGATCAATTAGACAATGAGTCGGTATCCAGAACGCTTGAGAGTGGTTATGACGATTGGTGCGTGGCTGAAATGGCAAGGAAACTTGGTAGGTCCGATATTTATTTGACTTTTGAAAAAAGAGCGAAGTACTACCAAAATTTATATGATCCTGCAACCACATTTTTTCGTGGGAAAAATACAAGCGGTCAATTCCGGACGCCTTTTGACCCGCTGATGGCCACCTCGCCTCTAAATAACCCTGGCGATTACACCGAAGCCAATGCTTGGCAGTACTTCTGGACCCCCGCACAATACGATATTACTGGTCTGAAACACTTGCTAGGAGGAGAAGCAAACTTTACGAAGAAACTAGATGCTTTTTTCACAACTGAAGCACTGCACCCAAATAAGTTTCTTGGTCAAGAAGCCATGATTGGGCAATATGCGCATGGCAATGAACCAAGCCACCATATTCTTTATTTATATGCTTATACAAATCAGACTAAAACAGGGCAAAAGTACATTCATCAGGTGGTACAGGATTTTCATAATAATACACCAGATGGCATGATTGGCAACGATGATTGCGGTCAAATGAGTGCTTGGTATATTTTGTCAACGCTCGGTTTCTATCCGGTAAATGCGGCAAGCGGGAATTTTGTACTCGGAAGCCCACAAGTTAGAAAAGCAAGTATTCAACTAGGAGAAGAAAAGCAATTCGTCATGAAAGCCGCTCATTTTTCAAAGCGCAATATTTACAACGAGCAGCCTACTTTGAATCAAAAAGTATTGTCAACTCCTGAACTCAACTATATGGAAATCATGAAGGGTAGCGTCTTGAAATTTAACATGACGGCACACTAATTCATTCAATTTAAGTAACTTCAATTATGCAGCAAAAATTATTTTTCATCTGTTTGATGCTTCTCGGAGGCACAGCTTGGGCACAAAAAGCAAGTGTGACCCCAAGTGGTGAAATCATGTATCATGTTTGTCAAAGAAGTTTTTATGACAGCGATGGCGACCTACAAGGTGACCTCAATGGTCTGCGTCAAAAACTACCTTATTTGCAAGATTTAGGGGTGAGTTCTATTTTACTTTTTCCGCTCTATGAGTCGGATTGCTACCACAACTATTTTGCAAATAATTTTGAAACCATTGACCCTGAATTTGGCAGCATGCAAGCCTACATTGAGCTAGTCCAAGAGATCCATCGTTTGGGCATGAAAGTTTATCTCGATATGGAAACCCAATATGTCACTTCCAAGCACTTGTGGTGGCAAGATGCAGTGGGAAACCTTAATTCACCTTACGCTGACTACCTTTTGTTCGATGATGCGGCACATCTGCAACCAGCTACCATGGTTTTTGACCTCCGATTTCTGAAAGGCTACGATGGGCAAATCATTAATGTAACCACTGTCAATTTAAAAAGCCCAAAAGTCTTGGATTACAACATTGCTTTGTTCTCCTACTTTTTAGATCCGAATAAAGACGGAAAATTCGATGACGGTGTGGATGGCTTCAGGTTGGATCATGCCATGGATCACCTCGATGGCAAACCAACACTTTCCAACCTTTTTGCTGAATTTTGGAAACCTTTAATTTCTGCTGTTAAAAAGGTGAATCCGGCTGTCAAGATTGTAGCTGAACAAGCCGATTGGGCCGATTACGGTTTTGTATATTTTGAGAAAGCAACGGTAGATCGCATGTTTGGTTTTGGCCTGCAAAAAGCAATACTATCTTTTGAAAAGCAGCAAATTATTGACAATGCTGAGGTGATCCTCAGACAAACACCAGCGGGCAAAGAGCAAATCATTTTTATTGAGAATCATGACATTGACCGCTTTGCTTCCTTAGATTTTGCTCTCGACAAACAGAAAGCTGCGGCTGCACTCATGCTGCTCATTGGAGGTGTGCCGTCCATCTATTACGGCCAAGAAATTGGTATGAAGGGCACCGCTTATGCTTTTGGCAATACAGACGGAAACGATATTGGCCGACGAGAGGCCTTCGATTGGTATGCGTCAGGAGTAGGGGAAGGACTACCTTTTTGGTACAAGAATTCAGGCCCATGGTGGGACAACGCCAATCAGCAATCCAACGATGGCATCTCCCTCGAAGAACAAAGCAAAGACCCCAACTCTTTGTTTAATTTTTACAAAAGCACCATTGCGCTCAGAAAAAGCAGTGCCGCACTAGCTGTGGGTAACTATGAACAAGCCACAAACAACAATCCTGAAGTTTTTAGTTTTTTTCGCCAATACGGGAAGCAAAAAGTACTGGTAGCAGTCAACCTTTCGAATCAAGCGCAAACAGTAAGTTTTGATGCCAGCATCAAAAAGGCAAAAGCATTGGATGCTAAAACGTCAAAATACGTCGAACAAATAAGCTTAGCGCCGTTTCAGTTTATGGTGTGGGAGGTGGAGTAGAAAAGTCCTTTGCTGGGATTAAAGATCCCATTGAACCGACGTGCAGTGGATAAAAGCACTCAATTGTTGCTTTTTATTGAATAAATGCTGCGCATTATAATTCATTTGGCCACTACAAATTGAATCGAGCTTCATTTGCTGGGATTCGCGCGCTTTCATCGCGCGATCGGTCCTCCATCTTATAAGAAAAAGTCCTTTGCTGCGCAAATCCGGCCTTTTTTATTTTCAGACTTTTTGAAATGAATTTCAAACGTCTTAAAACAAAAAAAGTCCGCTTCTTTCGAAGTGGACTTTTTCTTGTGATTCCGCTGGGATTACTATAAAACCTCCTAAACCTTCAGTAAATAAGGGTTTTAACAATTCTCTCTTTTCGTAAAGGGTACTAAAATGGGTACTACACAAAGTTATAGGATCTTCAATCGCAAGGTTGGGGAAACTAATACCCCATTTATCCTCCAAATACCTTTGCGTAAAAAAAAAAGAGAAATTATGAAAAAATCATTTGTAGCGTTATTAGATGAATTAAAGGATGAAATTATCCGTGAAATACTTGGTGTATTGAGAATAGAATTTTCACGACCGATGAAAAAAGAATTCTATTCATTGGAAGAAGTATCAGAAATCACAGGACTATCCAAGTCAAGCATCAAAGGTAGATATAGAAGAGGTACTATACAGAGAGTGTATTCAGGCAACAAACCGTTAATTCCTGCAACTGAAGTAGAAAAACTCCTTCAAAAATTAAACCTTCAATCCACAAAAAACTAATTGAATTTAAAATCAGATGACAACAACATTTTTTTTAAGAAGTAAATCAGGTGACGATCAAGGTGTTATCCATTTCCTATTCTCAACAGGTTATGGGAAGATTAAGAGTACAACAGGATTAAAAATCAACAAAAAAGATTGGTCAGCGGGCTTTCCCAAAAAAACAGTTGCTACAACTGAAATACGATCATTACTTACCAGCTTCAAGGTCAAAATTGATAAAAGTATAACTGATCTAATTGAAAATCAAAATAGATTACCTAACAAAAGTGAGCTAACCAAGTTTTGTAAGTCCGTAATAATAGGAGAAAGAAATGTTGAGAATTCTATTTTTCTTTCAGATTTAATTGATCAGTTCATTTTAGAAAATGAAACGAGTTCAGTAAAAGGATTGGCAAACGGAACTTTGAAGTATAAAAAAAATCACCTCAAGGGATTTTTAGAGTTTTGTGGTCATAACTCGGTTGTCAGTGAACTAAATGAATACAAAATAGACGCATACAAGGCAATGTTATTTCGTGATGGAAATGAAAATTCCACAAAAAATAATTACCGAAAATCCATAATGTCTTTTCTCAATTGGTTGAAAAAAAAGAGAATTTCAATGGTGGTTAATGAAATTGATTTTGGTAAATTTTCCGAGCCGGTTAAAGATGTTATTGCTCTCACTGAAGATGAATTTAGAATTTTAGAAAACGCTAAACTTACCCCAGCCTTACAGAAGCATATAGATATTTTTTTATTAGGTTGTTATACGGCATTATCAATTTCAGACATAGTCAATATTACAAAAGATAAAATTGAGGGTGAACATATTCACACGAGAAGAATAAAAACCGATGAACTTTTGAAGATCCCTCTAATAGCTGAGGCAAAACAGATTTTAGAAAAATATAACTACGATTTTAAATCGTACGGCATCACTTCAGGGCGAGTACAGTTGAAAAAAGCATTCAGAGAACTTGGGTTGAACCGTAAGGTTAGAATAACAAGCAAAGTCGGTAGTAGAAGAACCATAGATAAAATGGTTCCTTTACATCAAGAGATCTCGTGGCATAAAGCCCGTAAAACCGCTATTACTACCTTACTATCAAAGGGGGTTGATCAATCATTGGTAATGATGATTTCGGGTCACAAAGACCATCGTTCTTTCAGAAAGTATATTGACGGAACCGACTTATTGATGCAGGTAATGGAGAAGTTGAGAA
>CAZPWB010000030.1:0-30825 GCA_964590425.1 uncultured Lishizhenia sp.
TGATGCGCGGCTGCAACGTAGACCAACCCCGCAACTTAGCGAAGTCGGTGACGGTGGAGTAAAGCGAACCTTTCTTCTTTCACATTTGTTACCTTTGTCTATGCAAGAAAAGAAAGGCATTGCCATACTTGGTTCGACAGGTTCGATTGGGACACAAGCTCTAGACGTCATTGAGGCGTATCCAGATTATTTTGATTTACAGGTATTGACAGCAGGTAAAAATGCTGATTTACTGATTGAACAAGCCAAGAAATTTCAGCCTAATTCGGTTGTAATTACCGACGAAACCCAGTACCAAAAGGTGAAGGAAGCATTGTGGTCCGAAGACATTCATGTCTATGCAGGCCAGGAAGCGCTTTGCCAAGTGGTTGAATCCAAAGAAGTGCATACAGTGCTTACTGCTTTGGTCGGTTATGCAGGCCTTAAGCCAACCATTCATGCCATAGAAGCTGGCAAAACTATTGCGCTTGCCAACAAAGAAACGTTAGTTGTTGCGGGTGAACTTATTACAAAATTAGCGCAAGAAAAAGGGGTGAATATTTACCCCGTTGACTCCGAACACTCAGCGATTTTTCAGTGCTTAGTGGGTGAATTTCATAATCCAATTGAGAAAATCTACCTCACTGCCTCTGGCGGGCCATTCCGCGGTTTTACACTCGAGCAATTGCATCAAGTTAGCCTTGAGCAAGCACTCAAGCATCCTAACTGGAGTATGGGCGCTAAAATCACCATTGATTCAGCGAGCCTCATGAATAAAGGTTTGGAAGTCATAGAAGCGAAATGGCTCTTTGGCTTACAGCCCGAACAAATTGATGTCATTGTGCATCCGCAGTCAATTGTGCATAGTTTGGTACAATTTGAAGATGGGAGTATGAAAGCACAAATGGGCCTCCCTGATATGAAGTTACCTATTCAATTTGCCTTGACCTATCCAGCGCGTTTCAAAACAGATTTTCCACGTTTCAACTTCATGGATTATCCGCAACTTACTTTTGAGCAGCCAGACAGAAAGGTTTTTAAAAATCTAGATTTAGCCTACCAAGCGATGAATGAATTAGGTACAGCTGCTTGTGTCTTGAATGCGGCAAATGAAGAAGCGGTAGCCGCCTTTTTGGAAAGAAAAATTGCCTTCTTAGAAATTGGCCAACTCAATGAACAGTGCATGCGCAATATTTCAAATGTGCTCAATCCACGCTATGAAGATTTTGTAGCAGCCGATGCACAAGCCCGTGCATACGTCAAAGCCCAAATTGCACATTAAGCTTAAAAGAAAGCCCGCAATTCCATGCCGCCACTATGAATGCTGCGTTGATCTTGCATCGCTCGGCCATTATAGTGTAAGCTCAGCTGCAGATTTTTACCAAGATTTTTCTGGAAATTGAGCCCCCATGTCAGGTTTGATCCGGCCCGGAGTCCTTCTAACATTTCATAGGCTACCGCCGATTGCTGTGAGCCACTGAAATCAAAATAAATATACTTTAGATTACCAGTAATACTAGACTGTTCAGATTTATTGATTTTCCAAGAACAATCAATTGAGCGCGCTAAACTTTTTTCGGGACCGTAAATTGGATTGTTTTGTTTTTGGGTAAGCCCGGCTGTTAAACTCAAGCGCAGTTTGCTTTCTTGCTGATAAATCAATTGTGGTTTGAAATCTAGAATGTCTAGCTGGTAATTTCGCCCAGCGGTGTAGTCTGCAAGCGCTGTAAGTTGTCCTTTACTCATTGTGGTCTCTAGCGCATAGGCCTTCCCAATATTCCAACGCAAATTGAGTTGATGATTGAGGTTTGCCCTGGCGTCCTGACCGTTGGCTAAGAGGTTTTTACTTTGGTTATGGCTCCAGTTATAAGCCGCTGAAAAGACTTGGCTGTTGCGGTTAAAAAACAAGGAGTTGGAGAGTTGAGAATTGGCAAAAAGCAAGGTGTTGTTGTCAATTTGAGTTGCCAACGGATTGATCCATTGTGCTAAATTAGCTTCGTTGATTTTGCGCTGAATTCGAATTTTAGTTTGATTCGAGAACTTCGCCAACAAACCGATCGCCCCTGTTCGATTGCGCAATAGTTGTTCGGGTCTCCACAAGATACTTTGGTTCCATTCATTGGCATAAACAGCCGCGTAATCAGTGCTTGGAACGAAAATCCGAATGTACTGTGCTTGGTCAATATATTGTGCAATTTCAAATTCATTGAGGTCCTTGATGCCGTCATTGTTGTAGTCAATCCAGGCATAAATACCCTGCCCATCGTTGACTCTTAAATACTGAAAACGTCTTTTCTGTTCGAGGCCGGAACCTAATTCATAGAACGTATTGATCACGAGTGCATTTTTGAAAAATTTACCATTGTAATCGATGCGTCCTACGGCGCTATTTTCAGGACTTTGCGCAATAAGTGTTGAGTCCAAGATAAAAAGCTGTCTGGTCCCGAGAATAGTTTGGAGTTGGTGCTTTGGATTGCCGTCCCATTTGAGTTCAAGGCCACTGGTTCGGGCCTTTGCTGCTGTGTTGAGCGCGCTAGAATCTGGTCGCCAGTCATAGCGTTCTCTGTAAAATACTTTAAGATCGAGGCCTTTTTTTGGCTGATAACTGACGTAGGTTTGGGCATCAAAAAATTGATACGACTGAGGAGTAAATTGCTGCTGATTCTTAAAAATATTCCACTCGTGGTCATCGGTGAATCCTACTTGAAAAACCCCAAGTTGCTTACTCACCTTAGCCCGATGTCTGATAAATGTATTCTGTAAACTGGTTTGCTTCGCTTGCATGGCAAAGCCGTCCCATTTGGCATTCCAGCCGTTATTTTTCCAGGTACCCTCCGTATAAAATTTTTGCCCACTAAAATTGGTGTCAATTTGAAAATTTTCCAATTTGAGCTGTACTTGCCCTTTCTGACTATTTAGCCATTTTTGCTCAAGTGCCAGTTGTAATTGTGCCCCATTCAACTGCTGTCCTCTAATATTCCAGTCTCGGTCAAATTCAACGGCTCGAAACTGTTCAATTGGAATAAATCTTTGTCCGAGATAGGTGTAATGAATAGCGCTTTCGCGAATAAACTGAGTACTATCTTGCCATTTTTCTTGTTTGCGCACGAGCCCACCTTTGGAAGCAAAACCCAGGTTATTTTGGTCGTCTTTACTTGAAAAGAGATTGAGGTCGTTTTCGCTGAGTGTATTTTCGGTATAAAGGCGCCATTTTGAATTGAGTTGATACGAAAAACCAGTACTTAGCATTTGCTTGCGCTGAGGTGTTTCAACTTTTCGAATCGGGGCAAAATTCCCTTGAGGAACCCCGTTTTCAGGCTTGACCCATTGGTAGAATACACCCGAAGCATTGATACCAGCCTGAACATAATCTCCTTGGTGTTCTCCAACTTGCGTAAACGTGCAACGATAAGTAGCTAATTGTGGGTTCACACTGAGTACGAAAATGCTGTCAAAACCTAAACTATCTATCATTTGATACATATTGGCGTTTTCTAAAAACCCTACATTATCGAAGCCAGGAACGCTTGCGTTAGAGAGCTGATCCCCGATTTGACTCAGACTTTGTTGCTGTTCTGTTGACAATAGTTGTTGAAGTGGTTGATTCTTCAGATCTTGTTCTTGATAGGCAGCTGCCCAAACTTGAATTTTGTCATTTTCAAAACGCGAAGTGTGTTGTAATAAGCTCCTGCTATAATTTTGATCGGCATATTGAAATTCTGCCACGATGCGCACATCTTTTGTGATCAATTGCCTAGATGTAAAAGTAAGTTCAGCAGTATTGTAGTCAATGATGTAGTCGAATTCTTGACCGCGTGTGAGCAGTTTACCATCAATGTAAATCTTTTCGGTTCCGGATAAAATACTGATATAAGGTTCGTTATTGGCGCCATTGAGTCGGTAAGGCCCTTGTACAGCCTCTTTTCCCTGAATAATTTGGCGCTGAAACTTCCCTTTAGAAAGTCCAACTGTAGTTTGTGTGAAGACCTTTCCTTGCTTGACTTTCCACTGATAAGAACCGGTTAGACCCTGTCCGCGTTTTTTATAAACAAGAAAGTCGCTGTAGTTTGGATTTTGCAACCAAAAGTCTCCAGCAATGATTTTTAGTTGCTCATTGTGTACCTGAATAAATACTTGATCAAATTCTTTGAGTTGATTGGTGCTTCCAGACGCTTGCAACGGAATGTTGGCATCAGAAAGTGCCGCAGTGAGAGTTAAATTTGGCGTTATTTGGCCACTGAGCTGCAAATTCAATGAAGATTGCAAACCCAAACTTTGGTTATTCCCAAACCCAACCCCTCTTGCCAAACTTCCATTTTTTTGGATGCTGTTGCCGCCAAAAAAATCTTGCGAATTGGTGCTGCTAATCTGAAATTTAGCGCGTTCTGCTGCCTCAGCATCGGTCGGAATACTGCGAAACGGATAGGGTTGCCATACTTGTTTGAGCGCAAAAGGAAAGACCTGATAAAACAAGTAAAGTGTATCTGTCGGTGGCGTCAACCAAACAAAGATGTTTTTATCATATTGAATGACATAATGGTCTGGACTGACCTCAAAGCGCTGTGTTTGTTGTCGGTCTTTATAAAAAGACAAAGACGGCAAGTAAATAGCTTGGCTATCTAAAAATTGTTGTGCTAAAGTAGGCTCGAGTGTTTTAAACTTCGGGTTCAATTGTGCAGCAGCACTGAAGCAAACCGCTAAGGCGCTATAAAACAGGAATAGAAACTTGATAAAGGTCGGTTTCATGGGCACAAGCCCTTCATTAACGCAAATTTAGCCCAAGAATTGTTAGTCAATAACACTAAATCCGGTATAGGCTTGAAGTGCTTTTGGAATAGCAATGCCGTTTTCCGTTTGATGGTTTTCAAGTAACGAAGCCAAGATACGAGGTAAGGCTAAAGCTGAGCCGTTCAGGGTATGACAAAGTGTGGTTTTTTTGTCGTCTTTGAAGCGCAATTTTAAGCGATTAGATTGGAAGGTATCAAAGCGAGAAACAGAGCTCACTTCGAGCCATTTTTCTTGAGCAGCTGAGAAAACCTCAAAATCGTAGGTCATGGAAGAGGCAAAACCCATATCGCCACCACACAAACGCAAAATGCGATAAGGCAATTCTAATTTGTCTAGTAAGTTAGAAACATGCGCAATCATGTCATCAAGGGCTTTGGCTGTGTTGTCTGGGTGTTCGATGCGGACAATTTCTACTTTGTCAAATTGGTGCAAACGATTGAGCCCGCGAACGTCTTTACCGTAAGAACCAGCTTCGCGTCTGAAACACGGTGTGTAGCCACACATTTTAATTGAGAAATCAGGGCCAGGAAGGATCACATCGCGATAAATATTGGTCAAGGGAACTTCTGCAGTCGGGATGAGGTAAAGATCATCTTCTTGGATGTAATACATTTGTCCTTCTTTGTCCGGGAGTTGCCCTGTTCCGTAGCCACTTGCCTCATTGACAACATGTGGAGAGATGAATTCTTCATAGCCAGATGCGATGGCTTCATCAAGGAAAAACTGAATAAGTGCACGTTGTAAACGCGCACCTTTTCCACGGTAAAATGGAAAACCAGCACCGGTTACTTTAACACCTAGTTCAAAATCGATGAGTTTATATTTTTTAGCGAGGTCCCAGTGGGCTTGTGCTTCAAAGTTGAACGTTGGAATGGTTCCGGCTTCGTGAACGGTTTGGTTGTCATTGGCATCTTTTCCTTTTACAACCATTTCGTTGGGTACGTTGGGCAGGGTATAGAGTAATTTCTGAAGGGCTTCTTCAAGTTGATTCACTTCTTCTTTGAGGCCAGCTTCTTGTGTTTTGAGTTCGGTGGTTTTTGCTTTTAAAGTAGCGGCTTCTTCTTGCTTGCCACTTTTGAAAAGCTCTCCGATTGATTTGGCTAATTGGTTCATTTCAGCAGCAACTTGATCAAGTGAGGTTTTAGCTGATCTCCATTGTTGATCAAGAGCTAAAATTTCGTTAAGGGTGCTACTTGCATCAATATTTCTTTTGGCTAAACCGGCAATAATGGCGTCTTTTTCTTGTCTGATGCGCTGAATTTCTAACATAATCAATGAATTGTGAAACAAAAGTAAGCAATTGAGCTTAAAAACTAAGGATGTTGTCCATACTAAGCTGTTGATTAATCCTAGAAAACGCAGCAAATTAGCGTGAAGAATTACTTTATTTTTGAAAGATGAGTTTCAATGAAGTAAGAATTGTCAATCAGGGGCATCATGAAATGCCTGCTTACCAGACTGCTGGCGCTTCCGGGATGGATGTCAGAGCGCTGTTATCCGAGCCTGTTAGTTTGGCGCCAATGCACCGAGCCCTCATCAAAACGGGCTTGTTTTTAGAAATGGATCCTTCTCTAGAATGTCAAGTTCGCCCAAGAAGTGGTTTGGCACTCAAAAAAGGGCTTACCGTACTCAATACCCCAGGAACTATTGATGCAGATTATCGCGGTGAAATAGGTGTAATTCTTGTCAATCTGTCATCAGAAACGGTTATCATAGAAGACGGAGAACGCATTGCCCAATTGGTGTTTTGCAAAGTTGAAAAAGTTAATTTAATCCCAGTGACTGAACTCGGATCTTCAGAGCGCGGCGAAGGCGGCTTTGGAAGTACGGGTCTAAAATAATTCAAATGAAAGTAGTAGTACCTATGGCTGGTCGCGGTAGCAGACTCAGACCCCACACCCTAACCATCCCTAAGCCACTTGTCCCTGTCGGAGGCATTCCGATTGTGCACCGCTTGGTTGCTGACATTGCCAGAGTTTGTGCAGAACCTATTGAAGAGATAGCATTTGTTGTTGGTGAGTTTGGTGAGGCAGTTGAAAAAGAACTGTTGGCAGTAGCAGAGCGCCTTGGTGCGAAAGGTTCTATACATTATCAATTGCAACCGCTTGGAACTGCACATGCTGTTTTATGCGCTGCTGAAAAACTTGAAGGCCCAGTTGTAGTTGCTTTTGCTGATACATTGTTCAAGGCTGATTTCAAAATTTCACAAGAAGATGAAGGTATCTTATGGGTGAAGCAAATTGAAGACCCTAGCGCCTTTGGCGTGGTTAAACTTAATGCCAACGGGCACATCATTGACTTCGTTGAAAAGCCACAAACTTTTGTCTCTGACTTAGCCATGATCGGCATTTATTATTTTAAAGATGGCAAGCGCTTGCGCACCGAACTTGAATACCTCATTGATAACAACGTGATTAAAAGTGGCGAATACCAGTTGCCAGATGCTTTGCGCAGACTCACAGAAGCAGGAGTAGCCTTCAAGCCAGGAACTGTAGACGAATGGCTTGACTGCGGAAACAAGGAGGTAACCGTCGAAACCAACCAACGTGTTTTGGAACATGACCAAGAAGCGGGGCGCTTACAGCATCTTTCTTCAGACATTAAAGACAGTGTTATCATCCAGCCCTGCTATATTGGACCTAACGTTCAAATTTCCAATTCTATCGTTGGCCCGCATGTCTCTATTGGTGCAGGTAGTGTACTCCATGAAGTCATAGTTAGCAATACCATCATCGGCGAGAAAACAAAACTTAGCAAGGCACAACTTAGCGCTTCTATGATTGGTTCAAATGCCAATTATGCGGGCAGGTCTCAAGACTTAAGCCTCGGAGATTTCAGCACAATTCATGAATAGGCTCTACATTTTTCTTGCTTTAGCTACCCTGTTCTCTTGTAAAGTTCAAGAGCAACCGGTCACTCAAGACCCTGCTTATATTAAGCAATTTCATACAGGCGTTCGAGCGATGTTAAATGAACAGCATGAGGAAGCCATTACTGCTTTCACAATCTGTTTACAACAGAATCCGAAAGATGCGGCCTTGCATTATGCCATGTTTCAAACCTATCTCAAACAAGAAAAATATACAGAAGCGGTTTATCATACTGAGCTGGCTGCTGAACTAGACCCAAAAAACCTACATTACCAAAGAGAACTCGCATTTATGTATGGCCAGATGGGCAAATACGCAGAATCTGCTGCTGTATTTGAAGCGCTTTTGAAGGCAGATCCAAAAAACCTAGATTTTTATAGCGGTGGTTTGCAAGCTTATCAGCAACTTCAAAAACCAGCTAAATCGTTGGCGCTTATCGAAAAAATGGAGCTAGCACTTGGTGCCAACCCCAATACTGAACTCGAAAAGTTCAAGCTCTTACTTCAAATGGGTAAAGAAAAAGAAGGTGTTGAGGTTTTAGAAAATGCCAGAAAATCCTACCCAAAAGAACCAATGATCTTGGCTAACTTAGTTGACCATTATTTTAAAACACAGAACTATAACAAGGGTTTTGAATTGCTCAAAGATTTAGTTGCAGCGGATCCAAACAATGGAGTAGCTACACTCATGTACGGCGAAATGCTGTATCGATCTGGTGACCGCGCTCAGGGCAAGAAATTTTTGCAAGCCGGTATTTTATTAGAAGGTCCGAGCCTAGATCAAAAAATGAATATTCTCATTATGCTTCTAAATGAGCAGGCTCAAACTCCTGACCCAAGTCTGGAGCCATTAGTAAACTTCATGACTGAAGCTTTCCCTACCGAAGCTAAATCTTATTCAATTGCAGGCGATTACTATTACAAAGCTGGGCAATTGCAAAAAGCCATCAAGGCATATCAAAACACGGTGTCTATTGATCCTAATTTATATCCGGTCTGGAATCAAATTTTATTGCTCGAATACGAAACCCAACAATGGACTTCATTACAAAAAGATGCTGAGGCTGCTGCAGTTGTATTTCCAAACCAACCGTTGCCTTACTTCTTTTTAGCGCTTAGTAATAATAGAGCGAAGCAATTCCAAGCTGCACTTGAGCACCTTGATCAATGTGTCAATGTGTTAGTCAATGACCCGGGCTTGTTGGCTGAGGTTTGGGTACAACGCGGCGAAGCAGCTTTGGGCCTTGGGCAAACTGTTGATGGTTTAGCGCATTTCAAAAAAGCACTAGAACTCAGTAAGTCGAATCCGGCGGTTGAATTGCAATACCTTCACCAATTATTTACGCATCAAATAGAAGTCAAGAGTGCAATGGCGCGCTTGCTTGAGCTCAGACAATTGTCACCTGACAACGACCTATACAAACAAGAAGAAGCTTTTGCGCATTTCCAAGCAGGAAACTATCAGCAAGGCCTTGCCGTATTGAGAACGGTTCAAAATCAAAATGTATTGAAATCGTCGAGTTACCACGAATTAATGGGAGATTTACAATTTAAATTAGGTGAAAGTCAAGCAGCACTCAAATGCTGGGAACTCGCTCAAACTTTTGGCGAAGGCAGCCTGCAATTAGCCGATAAAATATTGAAAAAATCGTATGTCAATCCTTTTTAAATATAGTTCAGCACTGTGTATGCTGCTGTTTTTGGCGGCCTGTAAGCCAGCTGAGGTGCTTACCCAAGATACAGCTGCCTTGAAGCTGCCAAAAATCAAAGACAAGGAGCTCATTGACAGAATTGATAGCTTGTCTCATCTTGAGCCACGCACCTTTTATTCAAAACTCAATGTCACCTATCAGGAAGGAGACAAAGAGGTTTCTTTGAAGACCTCACTTAAAATTGTCTCTGACAGCGCCGTCAATGCAATCATTACCTATGCTAAAATACCAGTTGTAACAGCCATGGTAACCAAAGATTCGGTCAGCGTTGTCAATAAGCGCGACCGCTGTTATTCGGTTACATCTCTCGACTACCTCAAAGAAATGTTCGGGGTCGATTTTAGTTATGAAAATTTGGAAGAAATCCTGTTAGGCAAACCGCTTGATTACCGCCAAGAGCAAAAGTATTTTGTAGACAATGACCCTTTCAATTACAGCATTTCTACACACAAAAAACGCGATCGCAAAAAACCAGAAAGAAAGCAGCGTGATGACCTCATGATTCAGTATCAGCTTACCCCAGATGCTAAGCACCTTAAGCAAACACGGATTCTAAGCATTGAAGATTCTACTGAGGTATTAGTTGCGTACCAAGAAAGACAAACAATTGGTGCTTTTGACATTCCGCTTCAAGTTAAAATTGACATCAAAACACCCAAAAAAACGATGGCGATTTTATTGTATTACGACAAAGCTGAAGTCAATGAACCCCAAGAATTAATCATCGTCATACCAGAAAGCTATGAAAAATGTGATTAAACTATGCTTAATTCTCCTTCTGAGTAACCTGACCTTTGCACAGCAAGATCAGCAGACACTCAAAAAAGAACAGCAAAAACTAGAGAAGCGCATTTCGAACACGAAAAAGTTGCTCAATAAGGTCAAGAACAATAGTCAGGCTTCTTTAAACGAAATCAGGCTCATTGAAAATCAGATCAAGACCCGCGAAGCATTGGTACATTTATTTGATAACCAAGTACGTAGTGCTGAAATCAAAATGGTTCAGAAAAAAATGGAGGTCAAGCGGTTAGTTGCCCGTTTGCAACAACTCAAGCAGCAGTATCGCAAAATGTTCTTGTATGCCTACAAACACCGCGGGAATTACAACAAAGTCATGTTCTTGCTTTCTTCAAATGATTACAACGAGGCGCTCCGCCGCAACAGATATCTCAAGAAAGTGGCGGCCATTCAGCAGAAACAAGTGGCCCTCATTAAACAACATCAAGAGCTCATCTCGAAGGAAATCAATCAGATTGAAGATGAAAAGCAAATTAAAGAATTAGCACTTGAAGAAAAGAAGCAAGAAAGAGCAGCTATAGAAAAAGACAAGACCAAGAAAGAAAAATCTTACGAGAAATTTAAAAAGGAAGAGCAAGCCCTTATTGCACAGCTAAAAGAAGACGAAAAGAAGAAAATTCAGCTTAAAAAGCAAATAGATGCGGCTATTCGTGCCGATATAGCTAGAGAAAAAGCAAGAGAGGCTGCGCGCCAGGCAGAAATTGCAAAAGCGGCTAAGGCGAAACCAACCGAGCAAACTGCAACGCAAACAACAACTTCAGCTACAGGCACCAAACCAGCCACGCCAAAGTCTACAACTACAACAGCACCAGCTCCTAAAGTAATAGCCACACCTGTTTCAACTGAAGGTGCGGCAATCGGGCGCAGTTTTGAAGCGAATCGTGGGCGCTTACCTTGGCCAGTCGATAACGGCAGTATTACTGAACGTTTTGGCCGCAATTATCACCCGACACTTAGTGGTGTTGAATGGAACAACAATGGTATCGATATTACTTGTAACCGTAGCTCAAGAGTACGCGCCGTTTTTGAAGGCGAAGTAACTACCGTATTTTCTGTTCCAGGAGCTGGCAAGGTCGTGATCATCAAACACGGGGCTTACCGAACTGTTTACGGAAATTTGGCTGAGACCTATGTGAGTGTAGGCAGCAAAGTTTCAACCAAACAAGTGATAGGGTCTTTATTAAATGACGGCGGCGTTTCTATTTGCCACTTTGAGGTACATCAGGTAGTTGGGGTGAACCCTGTTACCTTGAATCCGTCACTTTGGATCGGCCGTTGATGGCCCTAATTCAGCTTCATAAACCAACCACATTGCACAGATGCCCCAGATAGGCACGGCTGCTTTGTCGGTATCTAAGTAGTTATTTAGAAAAGCATGAATAAAGTAGGTGCTTAATGCCATGATGCTACTCATGATCATGATGCGGTCTTCTTTGTAGCTTTTTGGGATCCTATAATACAACTGTATTCCTGTATAAAAGATAAAAAAGACCAGGCTTAGAAAGGTCAATAGTCCAATGCTTCCGGTTTCAGCCAAGGCGCCTAAATACTCACTATGGGCATTTCCCATATCGCCAAAGTTGGTTGAAATAATGGTTAAATTCTCGGGTCTTTGAAAAGGAGCATATTCAAATGCATAGGTGCCGGGACCGTAACCAACAATAGGTCTTTGTTTGAACATTTCCATCGCACAGCTCCATCTATTGATGCGTTCTAAGTTTGATGCATCTGTTGAAATATTAGCCGCGCTTTGTAAGCGTTCGTCAAAGGCTTCGGTAGTGTGTTCATATTTATTGCGCTCGAGCTCCATCTGAATGTTATCCCATTTATAGAGCACGCCTCCAATACCGAGCACTGCAATAGCTGCAAGGGGCGTCCATGAAATTTTATAATAAAGAAGAAATGCAACGCCCACACTTGCAAGCACACTCAGCCATGCCGCCCTTGTATAAGACAAAACCAAGCCAATCAGGATGATGGTAATTAAACTGATAAGCGTCAATTGCAACAAGGGATCATGTTTTTTATAGACATATAGACCAACCGCAAGCGGAAGAATAAGTGCGACAATGGCGCCGTAAATCGTGTGGTCTTTAAAAAAGGGCGACATCACCCAATGGCCTTCTTTTTCTCCAAAACCGTAAAACGAGTGATGGATTAAAGTATATAAAATAACGATGACGCTGGCTATAATGAAAAGCCAAATGAATACAAAGCGGTTCTTTCTTTTTTGAAAAAAGTAGCTGCCAAAAAAGAGCATTGGCACAATGAACCACAGCCTGGCAAGAATAAATTTGAGTGAAACGATAGGGTGCGAACTTGTAACTGTAGAGACCAGCAACCAAGTAAAATAGATAAGTACAGCCCAAATCAAAGGGCTTTTCCAAAGGTGCGCTGGTAGAAATGCTTTTTTGATCTGTAAGGCACTGAGCCAAAGCATCAAGCCAAAAAGCAATGGTTCAGTTGGCACGAAAAGCCCAAAAGCATTCGTATATTCTTCAATATTAATCGAAAGCGGTGTTAAAAAAGCCAAACTCAAAAAGAGCTTCTCTGTTTCAAATAGCGCAAAGTAAATGCCTAAAAAACCCAACGGGAATAAGGTCAGGACAGCGAGGTCTTGCCAAATAAAAAGACCACTTAATGCTAAAAAAAGCAGCAGTGCAGCAACAATAAAAAGGGTTTTGGTTTTCACCATTTATGCATTCAGTTTGAGCTCTGCGATGCGTTGTCTGATTAAGAGGAAGAATAAACCAAAAAGAAAACCACCTACTGTAGCGACCAACACGATAATCATGCGTTTTGGCTTTTCTTTGCGGTCTGCAACTACAGCGCGCTCCACGACAAACTTGTGCGTGAAATTGGCATTGGCATCTGATTCAGCTTGTTCGTATGAAACACGGAAATCCTCAATCTTGACAATTTTTTCATTGCGTTGGTACTCTAGACCATCATACACTGAACCGTATTTATTATTGAGTTCTATTTTCTTGCGGATTTCGTCTTTTTCAGCAGGGCTTTTTGAGTCAACGAGCGCTTGGTAAAGTGTTGCCCTGGCATCGTTAGGCAATACGCCAAGTGCCGCCAATGATTCTAGTTTGCTCAAAATGGAATCGCGCTCTTTTTCCATTTGTTGTTTCTTACGCAAGTTGATTTGAAAAGCCGGCATGGTACGCTCTCGGATCATTTCATTTTTAATGGTATCGATGAGGTCCACGATATCGTTGGCCATATTGGCTGCGCGCTGGGGGCTTTCGTCTAACACATCGATTTGGATGGATCCGTAGCGTGTTCTGGCAAAAGAAAAGTGCTCGTTGTAGGCTTTGTTGAGTTTATAGTTCTTGTTGGGGTCTTTTTTGTCGATGTCATAGGCCGCAAAAAGGTCAAATTTCTGTACAATGCGATCGCGGATACGTGATGACGATAAAATCTGAACGAGTTGTTCTGCTTGTTCCTCTTCTCCGAAGTCCATGGCTGCTGCCTTGACGTTGCGTTGTTCTGAGAAGGAAACGTTACTCGAGGCTGCCGGAAAAACGATAGCCGTAGATAGAAAAAGTGGAGTAATTAAAAAAGAAATGATGATGGAGATAACTGCTGCTGCTCCAGTAAACAGCATGAGAGATTTTCTATTATTCCAGAGGAATAACATGAGTGCATTTCGTTGTTCAGTCAGGTTTTGATTTTCCATATGATGCGCGGTACCGAATTTTTTTCAAAGCTATGACATTAACTGCGAAATTCCATATTTATTTCATGGCTTCGCGTTTTTGCAAGAGTTTTCTTATTTCTTTCAGATCAACAAAACCAAATAGAAATAAAAGAGCGATACTTACGATAGCATACAAAACGATTACTGAGCTTGAGCTTAATGAAATACTACTCGAAAAGAGCACAACCCAAACCCCCACGTAGAATAAAATGAGCATAAATAAAAGACCAAAAAATCTGAGCATCAATGATTTTGGAAGCCTAATATGAAAGAGGCGATAGCAATAATAGCGTTGTATCAATGCAACAGTTAATTGAGTGATGGCTGCAACTTTAGCTGCCGCTAAGGCACCCATTTCTTCATGTACATTTTGTATGAGCCAATAATTGAGTAGCAGATTTAACACGACACCTCCTATTGAACTCAGGTTTAATATTTTAAGCGAACCGTTGGCCGTGAGTAGCGAACCGTAAATTAAATTGGATGCCATCCCGAAAAAAGCAAGGGAAAGATAGAAGAGGATTTCTCCGGATAGTATGCTTGTGTTTTCATAGATTAATTCTAGAAAGGCACTTCCGCTATGTAGTGCAAATACCACAAAAATGATGCTTGCCCCGAGTAATAATTGACTAGCTTGAAGTGTGAGCACCTCGATTTGTTTGGGATCGTTTTTAATTTGTTTGGCAAACATCGGAAAAAGCAAGCCCGCAAAAACCATGGCAAACATATAGAGCGCGTCAATCAACCTGTATGCTTGAGCGTAGAAACTGACTTCACTGATTTGCGCAAAATTCTTAAGTATGAGGGCATCGCTTCGTGTATAGAGCGTCATTAGAATAATCAATAAGGCATAAGGGAAGGCCTCTTTAATCATGGACTTCATTAACAGAAAGTCAGGTTTTAAAAAAGCAGGGTTTACTTTCTTGACCAGTCCTATTCCGGCAATTAAAAAGGTAAGCGCATAACAAAGAAGTTGGATGATGGCGTATATTTCGATATCAATGAATTTCAATCCAAGTGGGGCAACGTAAAGCAAGTAACCCATCGTCCCTATTAGTAGTAAACGATCTAAGACGCTAATAAATGCCTCAAACCGAAACCAGTGCAATCCTGCAAAATAGCTTCTAAAAAAAGCGATGTTCGCAATTAAAAATTGATTGATGCCAAAAATGAGAATGAGTTTATATTCTAGCCAGCTGATGGAGGTCAGAAATTTCAGCGCAACCAGCGTTGAGATATATAAAACAAGTAAGAGCATGCGCAATGCCAGGATACTTGACACTCTTTTTTTTGCTTGCTCTAAATCTTGTGCGGCCAGCTTGATGTTGAGGTTATTAATGCCTAAATCAAAAAGAATGGAAAGTATTAAACTGAGGTTGAAAAAAGCAAAATAGATTCCATAAGCGTCTCCCACACGATTTTGAACCGCAGCATCAATAATAAAAATTGCTGCAGGCTTGACCAGAAGGTTGAGGCCTAAAGAAAAAAAGAGGTTGGAATAAAAGCTGCGTTCCTTCATGTGCTGATCAGCAGGTCAGCCTCAAAGATAGGATTTTATAGATTAGCGCAATAGGTTGACATGGCCTGTCAGTAGTTTGCGTTCGTCGAGATCTGGATTTTTGTAGATAATACGATACTGATACAACCCTGAAGGTACTTCAATGGCATCTGGGCCATAGGTGCCATCCCAGCCAACAAGTGCGTTATGGCTTTCAAAAATCACTTCACCCCAACGGTTGTAGATAGTCAATTCATAATTTGCCGGATCAAATCCAGAGAAAAAGACTGGGCAGAAAACCTGATTGTTTTGGTCGCCATCTGGTGTAAAAGTATTCGGGATATAAACCAATTCATTATACTGGTAACCGATACTTACCGTGGTCGCATCTGAACACAGCAAATCAGTGAGGGCAGTTAAGGTAATGGTGTAACCGTTCATGGTATTTTGGAATACGTGTGAAGGTTCAAAATCATATGCCAATTGTCCGTCACCGAAATCCCAAACGTAGTTTGTTGCACCTAAAGAGAGGTTGTCAAACATGACATACTGAGCTTCTTGGGTAAATACAGAAATGGGTGATTCAAAAGCAGCCACTGGTAAATCTTCTACGTAGATGAAGTTTGTTTCCGTAAGGACATCATAACAACCAAGTACGGTGGTCGCAGCAAGTGTTACATCAAAAGTTCCGCCAGCAGGGAATACAATAGTTGGTGTGGCACCTGAAGCACTGAGCGCATTACTTGTACTCCAGCTGTAGGTGGCGTTTGTGAGGTCATTGGCTGTAAATTGTACACTTAATGGTGCACAACCTTCTATCGGACTTGCACTAAATGTAACATCTGGTAATGGGTTTACTATTACAGTACTAAAAGCCGGTAAACTTGGGCAATTATTTAGTGTGTAGATGACGCTCAGGGTAGTATCTTGAAGCGGTGTTAATGTTAGAATGGCACCACCCGCAATTTGATTTGGCCCCCAAGAGTAGCTTCCACCGATTAAATCAGGAACTGCGGTGATGGTTACAGGATCAGTTTCACAAATGGTTGCACTATTTAGGGTCACAACTGGTATCGGATTTACTGTTACTTGAGCAGTCGCAGGAGGGCTTGTACAGTTGTTTAACGTGTAGGTCACGGTGTAACTGGTAGTTGTAGCTGGCCAAACGGTATTGGTGTCAATTGTTGTACCATTTGACCACAAAAAGCTTCCACCTGGTAAGTTCGCGTTAGCAATAAGGCTAATTGTATCTCCAAAGCAAATAACACCATTGGCTGTCGAAGCCACAGGAATAGGATTCACTAAAACGGTCATTTGCGTTGTATCTTGACAACTAAGTAGGTCATAAACAACTGTGTAGGTTGTAGTTGTTGTTGGCGCTACAGTAACTGAACTGCTGCTTGCCGCAATCGGGCTCCAGGAGTAAGTTCCACCAGGTAAATCTACTTGTGTAGCCAAAGTGGTAGAACTACCAATACAAATGGTATCATTAGAACTTGTGATGACCGGGTAAGGTTTAACCACAATAGTTCCGCTTACGCTCGGGCTTACACAGCCATTTGCACTTGTGAAAACAACACTGTAATTCGTAGTAGACAATGGCGCAGCAGTTAAGCTAGAGGTAGTTGCACCAGTGTTCCATAAATACGAACCTCCGGCACTTACATTATTCACAAATAAGGTTCCGCTCGAGCCAATACAAACAGAGTCAACTGTTACAGTGGGCTGTGGTGTTGCTTCTACGGTTACAGTAACTGTGTTTGTACCTGTACAACCATTGGCGGTGTATTCAACGGTGTAGGTTGTTGTAGTTGTGGGTGAAACCGTTACGCTTGCTCCAGAACCAATAGAGGCACCATTTAAAAGCCAGTTGTACGTACCACCAGTTATTGTTGAATTTGCAGTCAAGGTTGTGGAGCCACCTACGCAAATTGTTGCAGGTGTTGCACTTACGGCAGGCCCGGGATTAACAGTTACGGTTGTGGTTGCGTTAGACGTACCACAGTTCGGTACAGTAAGTGTAACCGTATAAGTACCCGCAGCTAAAATAGTAGGGCTTGGTATTGTCGGATTCTGTAAAGTTGAAGTGAAATTATTTGGCCCCGTCCAACTGTAGGTGTAGTTGTTGCCAGTTGGATTCGGTACTGCGCCAAAACTTAGACTTTGGCCACTACAAATAGGACTTGTATTACTTGCTGTTAAAGTAGGAGTTACACAGCAATTGATATACATGTTGATTCTGCCAATGTTGAAATTAACTTCAGACCATATATTGGCCATCGGAGCTCCTGTACCAGCTGGGCAAGACTGCATGCCACTTCGTTGAAGTGTTGCATTGAAGCCATTTATACTTGTTACGAAATTTGCTGGGCCGTAGCTATTGACGCAGTTTGGTCCACGGGCACCATAAACACCAATAATTTCACCTGCAGCCACAGGAATATTGCAAGCCACGACTTGGGTAGCTGGGGCATTGCTGATAGTGAATAATTGAATGAAATTATTTGTTGTGCCGGCAAATGCTGGCGGTGGGCCTGCTGTAAACTTGACTACACGAATGGTTTGCGTACCGGTAGGTGCAGCATCTGGTGGAATGTATAAACCACAAATGGTAAAACTAGTTGGAGCAGTAAAGTGATAACCCCGGATCATGCTTGTAAATGTGGCAACCTGGGTACCCACACTAATTGGCGTTCCTTGGGAGAAAACACTGACTTGAAGGCCTAAAAGTATGAAGAGTTGTAGTAGTAGTTTTTTTACCATTAGCGAATCAGATTTACGTGACCTTCAAAGACTTTTCTTTCATCTCGAGAAGGGACTTTGATTGTTATCTTGTAAAGATATGAACCGTTTTGGCATTGGATGCCATTTGTACTATAAGTTCCATCCCATCCGATAGCCGGATTTTTTGACTCAAAAATTAATTCGCCCCAGCGATTATAAATTTCGAGTGAGTAATTACTAGGATCGATTCCGTAAGTAAAAATCGGGAGAAATACTTGATTGTATTGGTCACCGTCAGGAGTAAATGAATTCGGAATATAATAAGTGAGACCTGGGTCAAATTCAATAAGAAATTCGGTTGTATCTGTACATCCTAGATTTGATGCTGCAACAAGAGTAACTGTAATTTCTTCGTTTTCACCATTATTGAAAAGATGAAAAGGCGCAAAGTCTGTTGAAGTACTGCCATCACCGAAGTCCCAAAGATAAGTTTGAGCGCCACTTGAATTATTCCAAAATGACAATCCTTGACCTGGCTCAGTAAACATGTCCGATGAAGGTTCAAAGGCTGCAATCGGATACGCATCTACAATTATTGGATTGGTTAAAGTAGCCGTACTTGTACAACCATTCAGTGTGGTTGTCAGTGTGATATTGTAAGTCCCTGCACTAATAAAATCAAAAGCGAGAGCGTTTGTTGTACCAATATTTTGGTTGTTACTTTCCCAAGAATAAGTATCATAAGTGGTAATATCTGGTGTAAAAACAACTGAGATAGGTACGCAACCTTGGTTGATAGACGCACTTATATTGCTGATTGGAAGAGGATTTACAGTAATTTGAGAGAAAATGGTGTCACTGTAACAGCCATTCAGAACATTGTAAATTGGAATAATTGTATCTTGGGCAGGGGTAACTGTTAATTGGTTATTTCCTACGCTGGCTGTTGGCCCCCAATAAAAGTTTCCGCCACCCGGGTTGGCCGTAGCAATCAGCAATGCTGGATCTCCTAGACAAATGGTTGGGCTGTTCACAGTAATGCTTGGCACAGGGAGTACAGTAATTGTAGCCGTTGCAGGAATAGAATTACAGCCATTTAAGGAATAGACAACATTATAATTTGTGGTGGCAACTGGGCTTAATGCTTGTGAACTAGCTGTACTTCCGTTTGACCACTGCCAACTACCATTTGGCAAATTTGCCGAGGCAGAAACACTTCCTACTTGCCCTGAACAAATTGTTGAATTTTGAACCGTTACTTGCGGTACTGGCTTGACCTCAATACTGGCATTGGCTGTATCGGCACATCCTGCCACGGAATAAATAACTTGATAGCTATTGGAAAAATTCAGAGCAAGACTCAAGCTAGCTGTTGTGTTTGTTGTCCCGGCCCAAGTATAAGTACCGCCAGGAATGGTAACTTGAGTAGCAATGGTAGCGGTTTGCCCAGCACAAATTGTATCATTGAAAGCACTGATTACTGGGTAAGGATTAACAACAACTGTTAATGTAACTGGATTAGCACAGAGCCCAGCATTTGGTGTAAATGTATAAGTGGTAGTATTGAAAAAATTTGGGGCGGGCGACCAAGAACCAAGAACGGCATTAAGTGAGTTAGTTGGCAGGGTGAATGAGCCACCGGCACAAATTGGTGCAATAGCATTAAAGTTTGGAATAGTATTACCTTGAGAAGTGATGGTAATGTTCTCTGTATCTGTACAACCATTAGCTCCTGTAGCGGTAAGTGTGTAGGTCCCCGCGGTATTTACGTTTAATGTATTTGAAGTACCCAGGATTGTGGCTCCGTTGGCCCAACTATAACTTACGCCACCACTTGCTGTAAGGGTTATACTTGTGGTATTGCAATTGAGCGTATTATTGACAACACTACTACTGATGCCAGCAACGGGCGGGGTGATATTTTGAGTGATATTAATGATTTCTGTATCAATACAGCCATTTGCGCCAGTTGTTGAGAGCGTGTATGTGCCAGGGTTTGTAATTGAAATCGTACTCGTGCTTGCAAAATTACTCGTGCCGTTTGACCACGCAAAAGTAGTGCCACCCGAACCAGTCAAACTGATACTTGTAGTACTGCAAGTAAGTACATTGGTACTTGTGTTGTTGGTAATTACGGCAACGGGAGCGGTTATATCTTGCGTAATAACCAAACTCGTAGTGGTTGTGCAACCATTTTGGTCAAGGATTCCGACCGTATAGGTGCCGGGTGTAGTGACATTTATGGATGATCCGGTTGAAATAGGAATAACTCCATTAGCCCATGCAAAACTTCCTGCACCAACGGCATTTAATGAAATACTGGTTTGGGTACAATTTAAAATGGTAGATCCTGCCGCATTGATGATACTTAGGGTAGGCAAGGCATTAACCACAACTGTTAAAGTAGTTGGCAAAGCACAAAGCCCAACATTAGGAGTAAAGGTGTAGGTCGTGGTTTGTAAGTTATTTGGTGTTGGTGACCATGTTCCATTGATGCCGTTTGTTGAAGAAGTTGGCAGTGTAGGAAAGGTGCTTCCTGCACAAATAGCAGTAACAGGCGAAAAAGTTGGTGTTATGTTGGCATTGACAACGATTTCACCATTGACGTTTGAGGTGCCATTCCAAAAACCACCACCATTGGCATTAAAGCCACCATAAACTGTACAGCCGTTGTAGGTGTAACTGAATGCGTAATAGTAGGTTCCTGGACTTAAATTAGTCAGCGTACCCATGTATTCGTCATTATTTGGATTTCCGCTTGCCAATGAATTAAAGCTTGCTGATGTCCAAGCACTTGCTGGCCAGGTAGACGGATTCGTATTGGTAGTGCTTAAGCCATATTGAACTGTAATGCCAGTTCCTTGTCCGGTAGCTTCGGTAATTCCAGCTTCAAAAACTTGCCCATATATCGTTACACTTTGACCTTCGCAAATATTGCTAGTTCCTGGCCATTGGGTGTTTGCCCAGTCGATGCCGTTTATTTGTGTGGCAGTAATTGACGTATTTGAACTACAAGCGCCAAGCGTATACTGAACATTGTAAGTTGTTGTTGAGCTTGGGTTTACCGTAATTGAATTGGTTGTTTGACCACCAGGAGTCCATAAGAAGGCACCATTGGCTGGTGTCGCCGTTGCGCTCAGCGTGACAGCAGATCCTGGACAAAACGTTTGTGCGGCACCAGTAACTGTTGGTGTTGGGTTGACGGTCACTACAACTTGATCTTGACTTGTACAGTTTCCTTGGGTTGCAGTTAATGTGTAGGTGGTGGTGGTGGTTGGCGTTGCTAACGGGTTGAGGATATTAGTAGCACTCAGGCCTGTTGCAGGGCTCCAGGAAAAAGTAAGTGGCGCAGTGCTTCCTGAACCGCTTCCAATTGAGGCAAGGCCTGCCAATTGTACGGAGCTTCCTGCACATAATACTTGGTCAATACCTGCATTGACAATCGGGTTGGTACATGAAGTGGTAGGACATGTGGTAGAGTACGATACAGATGAGGGCCCAAAGAGTGGATTACAAAAAAACTGTGAAAGCTGTATGCTGTATGCACCGCTTACTGTGCAAAGCCAAATGGCGTTGGTTTGTAAAAAACCGCATTGGTCATCCCAGCCTTGAACAAATGCACCAGCAGCATTATAAATTCTTAGGTAAGTGTCAACACTACTTAGTCCACAAGTTGCAAAAGTGTAGGTACAACCAGCCGTAGCAGTAAAGGTGAATACTGGAGCGGTGCCAGCAGGAAAGGTAGCTGTAAACTGGGTTGTGGTCGTCGGTGTGATGGCCGTTATACTAGTCGGGGGTGTACAATATTGTGCGCTTAAGTTTTGACTCAAGAGCATAATAAAAACGGCAAACGCTAAGCAATAACGCATGTTTAGAATATAGTACAAGTTTAGTGGTGCTAAAGATAGCAAAACAAGAACGGAAATTCTAGTACAGGGTTGCCTTTAATCGAAAAAAAAGCTTCCGAAGAAGCCTTAATTTTAATATTCAAATGTTTCCATGAACTTGGTGGTAAAATTACCGGCATTGAAGTCCGGATTTTCCATGAGTTTTTGATGGAATGGAATGGTTGTTTTAACGCCTCCGATAACGTATTCACTGAGGGCTCTTTTCATTTTAAGAATTGCTTCTTCCCGGGTTTGAGCAACTACAATCAGTTTGGAAATCATGGAGTCGTAATGCGGCGGAATGGAGTAGCCTGCATATACATGCGCATCAATGCGAACACCGTGACCGCCTGGGCAGTGGTAATCTGTGATTTTTCCTGGGCTTGGACGAAAATCAGCATAAGGATCCTCAGCATTGATTCGACACTGAATGGCGTGCATCGTTGGGTAGTAATTTTTACCCGAAATTTTTTCACCAGCAGCAATTTTAATTTGCTCTTTGATGAGGTCAAAGTTGATGACTTCTTCAGTAATGGTGTGTTCTACCTGAATACGCGTATTCATTTCCATGAAATAGAAGTCGCGGTTTTTGTCTACCAAGAACTCAACGGTTCCAACACCTTCGTATTTAACAGCTTTGGCTGCTTTAATGGCTGCTTCACCCATGCGCTCGCGTAGTTCGTCGGTCATGAATGGTGACGGTGTTTCTTCCACTAATTTTTGATGGCGACGCTGAATAGAGCAATCGCGTTCTGAAAGATGGCAGGCATTTCCGTATTGGTCACCAGCAATTTGGATTTCAATATGTCGTGGTTCCTCAATGAATTTCTCCATGTAGATACCGTCATTACCGAAAGCAGCTCCGGCTTCTTGACGTGCAGAATCCCAAGCGGCTTCCATATCTTCATCTTTCCAGACAATACGCATCCCTTTTCCTCCACCACCTGCGGTAGCTTTGAGGATGACTGGGTACTTGATTTTTTCTGCCGTAACAAAAGCGTCATCGAGGTCTTTGAGCAAGCCTTTTGAACCAGGAATACATGGTACTCCGGCAGCAATCATGGTTGCTTTTGCTGTAGCTTTATCACCCATACCAGCGATTTGCTCTGGTAAAGCACCGATAAACTTAATGCCGTGTTCTTGGCAAACCTTTGAAAACTTTTCGTTTTCTGAAAGGAAACCATAACCTGGGTGAATGGCATCGGCGTTAGTAATTTCTGCTGCTGCAATGATATTTGGAATGCTAAGGTAAGACTGTGAACTTACAGGCGGACCAATACAAACGGCTTCATCGGCAAAGCGAACAGGAAGGCTGTCTTTGTCAGCGGTAGAATAAACTGCCACTGTTTTGATGCCCATTTCTTTGCAAGTACGAATTACGCGCAACGCGATTTCACCGCGGTTGGCGATCAAAATTTTCTTAAACATAGTGCTGTTTTTAAGCTGGATCAACCAAGAATAATGGCTGGTCGTAATCTACAGGACTTGCGTTGTCCACGAGTACTTTAACAATTTTACCAGAAACTTCTGACTCAATCTCATTGAAAGTTTTCATGGCCTCAATGATACAAAGTTTCATGCCCGGCTGAATGCTATCGCCTACATTAACAAAAGCATCCTTGTCTGGACCTGGTGTTCTGTAGAAAGTTCCAATCATTGGTGATTTAACAGTGATGTATTTGCTGTCATCTGAAGCGGCAACTGGTGCAGCATCACCTGTATTACTTGGAGCAGCAACGATTGGCGCTGGAGCAGCCATAACAGGTGCAGCTTGAACTAATACTTGTTCAGATTGGCTTCCTTTAATTGAAATGCGAAAACCTTCTCTTTCAATCTCTACTTTACCGAGACCTGATTTCGATACTAATTTGATGAGGTCTTTGATCTCTTCTAGATTCATGACTATATTTTTTTCAAAGTTAATTTAATTATGAATTGTAGGCCCATTTCAAATAAATAGCACCCCAAGTAAATCCGCCGCCAAAGGCAGAAAGCACTAATATATCTCCTTTTTTAAGTTGTTTTTCGTAATCCCACAAGCAAAGAGGAAGTGTTCCAGCTGTTGTGTTTCCGTACTTCTGAATATTGATCATGACCTTTTCTTTGGTCAGACCCATGCGGTTCGCTGTTGCATCGATAATGCGGAGGTTTGCTTGGTGTGGCACCAACCAACTCACGTCGTCACTAGTAAGGTTATTGCGCTCCATGATTTCAGCTGAAACATCGGCCATGTTAGTCACGGCAAATTTGAAAACTGCTTGACCTTCTTGCTTTACATAATGCAAACGGTTTTCAACTGTTGCAATAGATGCAGGTTGCGCTGAACCACCGGCAGGTTGTTGTAAGTATTGTCTCCCAGAACCATCGCTTCTAAGGATGAAGTCGAGAACTCCATTTCCTTCTTCGTTTGGCTCAAGTAAAACAGCACCTGCGCCGTCTCCAAAGATAACACAAGTGGTGCGGTCTTGATAATCAATGATTGACGTCATTTTATCAACACCAATCACAATAACTTTCTTATGTTTTCCGCTCTCAATAAATTGAGCCCCTGTTGAAAGTGCATATAAAAAACCTGAACAAGCAGCATTGACATCATAACTCCAGGCATTTTTCATACCTACTTTGTCACAAACAATGTTTGCTGTACTTGGGAAGGGATGGTCAGGGGTAACGGTACCTACGATGACAAGTTCGATGTCAAGTGGGTCAATACCTTTTTTCTCGAGTAGTGCTTTTACAGCTGCAGCAGCCATATCAGAACTGGCACCATCTTTCATAATGCGACGCTCTTTGATTCCTGTGCGAGATGTGATCCATTCGTCAGAGGTGTCAACGAGTTTAGCAAGGTCTTCGTTAGATAAGATGTGTTCAGGAACGTATCCTTGAACTGCGGTAATGGCAGCGGTAATTTTGCCCATGGTTAGTTAAATGCTTCGTTAATTTTTACAGCAAGATCAGATACAACGACCTCGTGTGCATGCAGCAACATATTTTTGACTGCAATATCATTTGAAATTCCGTGTCCAATAATGGCGTTTCCTTTGACTCCTAAAACAGGTGTTCCGCCGTAATTCTCATAATTAAAACGGTCGAAATATTCGTCTTTAATGCCGCGTTTTTTCATGAGGGTAAAAATACCTTCCGCTTCTTTCAATACAATATTTCCGGTAAATCCGTCACAGACAATGACATCTGCAACGCCTGTAAAAATATCACGACCTTCAATGTTCCCAATGAAATTGATTTCATCGGTTTCGGAAAGCAACTTATAGGCAGCAATAGAAAGCAGATTCCCTTTGGAATCTTCTTCACCGATATTCAATAAGGCAATTTTTGGATTCGGGATATTTAATACGGTTTCAGCATACACAGAACCCAATACTGCAAACTGATAAAGCACGTCAGATTTACAATCGGCATTTGAACCGACATCAAGCAGCACTGACTTACCATCATTAATTGTAGGCAAGGTTGAGGTGATGCAGGGTCTAATTACACCCGGAATCGTATTAAGTTTGTACATGGAACCAACGAGCATAGCGCCTGTATTGCCATTACTTGCAAAGACATCTAGTAAGCCTTTGGCAAGCATTTCAAAACCAACAGCGATAGAGCTATTTGGTTTTTTAGGCAAAGCACGTGTAGGATGATCATGGTAGGTAATGACCTCTGGTGCATGCACGATTTCGAAAAGATCTGGCGATTTGCCGCGTGCAGCTAGTTCTTTTTGAATAACAAGTTCGTCTCCAAGCAATACAATAGTCACATCATTAGCCAATTCTTCTCTGGCTAATAATGCACCATCAATTGTCGCTTGCGGAGCGAAATCGCCACCGGAGACATCAAGCCCAATCTTCATGGGAGAAAATTAGAACTTATTGTACCTCCTCGATGGAGTCTGTAGCTTTTTCAGCTACAACTTTCCCTCTATAGTAGAGTTTTCCCTCATGCCAATGCGCATGATGAAAAAGGTGCGGCTGACCTGTTGTTGGGCATGTTGCTACTTGATTCGCAGTAGCTTTCTTGTGCGTTCTACGTTTGTCACGACGTGTGGTCGATATTCTTCGTTTAGGATGCGCCATTTTTCTTTAATTTATAGCTATTTAATTTAAATTCTTTAATGCGGACCACCTTGGGTCTATGTCGTCGTCGTCTTTTTTGTTTGGATCTGGTGCTACTTGCTGATATTTAGCAATTAAGGCAACCATCTCTTCGTTGCAGTCTCCTTCATCGTGGACCATTCTTGAGGGCAAGGATAGTGTGATGAGCTCATAGATGGGCTGTGTGAGGTCTATTTGATAGCTCTCGGGTGCGATAACGATTAAGTTTTCATCTTCGGACTCTTCGTGCCCAAAAGTGTAATAAATAGTGAATTCACCATCTATTTCTTGGTTAATCGGTTCGCCACAGCGGTCACAGTCTGAAAAAATGAAACCGTCTATACCGATGTTGGCAATGAGCATGGTTTCCTTTTTTTCTAACTCTAGATAGGCGATTAAACGGCCATCTTCTATGAGTGAGTAAGGCAAAGTTTCAAAGAACGACTTGTCAATGTCAAATTCAAATTCGTGAATCCCGAGCTTGAGGCCGACAAACGGTATGGCGTAGGGATTATTCATATTGAAAGTTTCACTAACAAAAACGAAGGGCAAAATTAAGGAATTAATTTGGATTTTTAAAATCCGAAAAGACACTTACGTGCATTCTTCACTTAATCTTGGTCTTTTCGCCCTTTTTCTTCTTTAGAAAATGCCAATGGATTAGCTGTAATCTCTTTGTAAATTTTGCGATTTCGGTAGGCATCAACGGCTAGGTAAATAGCACTGCGCATACTTTGTTCGTCGGCAAGTTGTTTGCCAGCGATGTCAAAGGCGGTGCCGTGATCAGGGCTGGTTCTGACGATTGGCAAACTTGCTGTAAAATTGACACCGTCTTCGAAGCAGAGTGCTTTGAATGCTGCAAGACCTTGATCGTGATACATGGCTAGAACGCCATCAAATTGTTGTCTAGATTTAGAGCCAAAAAATCCGTCAGCTGGGTAAGGTCCAAAGGCCAAAACCCCATTCTGACGTGCTTGTTGAATGGCGGGTGTGATGACGTGTTGTTCTTCTTCGCCAATTTTGCCGTTTTCGCCGGCATGCGGATTGAGTCCAAAAACCGCAATTCTTGGCTTGACAATACCGAAATCTTTTTTCAAGCTCTGTTCGAATGCTTCGATTTTCTGAACGATGAGTTCTTTATTGAGTTTACTTGAAATATCTTTAATCGGGATATGAGTAGTGACCAACGCAACGCGTAGCGATCCTGAAACCAAAACCATCAAAGCTTCTTTGGCGCCAGACATTTCTGCTAAATATTCGGTGTGACCTACAAATTCAAAACCAGCTTTTGCTACGTTTTCTTTAGAAAAAGGCGCTGTAACAATGACATCAATTTTGCCGCTAGCGAGGTCTTTGGTAGCCGCCTCTAAGGAAAGCAATGCATATTTGCCTCCGTTGGCATTTGATTGCCCCGGCTCTATTTCAATTTCATCTTGCCAAACATTGACAACATTGATTTTTTTAGCAGATACTTCATCTGCAGATTTACAACTTTGGTAATTGAAGTCTTGTAGGTTGAGGTGTTTTTTATAAAATGAAACAACCTTGTTCGAGCCGTAAATAACCGGAATGATATCGGTTAAAATGCGGTTGTCTTTAAGTGCTTTAATTAGTACCTCAGGGCCAATGCCGTTGATGTCACCAACAGTAAGACCAACTTTAATCAAGGGCTTTTGAGACTGCTCCTTTTCTTTATTTGCAATTTGAGGATCTTTATCCATTAGTTGTGTAGTCTTTTAAGAAAATGATAGAGTAAGCGCACACCAGCTCCGGTGCCGCCGTCTCCTTTGTAGTTTTCAGGGGCATCTAGCCAAGCTGGGCCAGCAATATCCATGTGAATATAAGGTGCTTTTACGAAATGCTCTAAAAATTTGCCTGCTGAAATCATCCCTGCGTTTGGTCCACCGATATTTTTCATGTCGGCAATTTTAGATTTCATATGTTTTTTGTAGTCGTCCCAGAAAGGGAAGCGAACGACGCGTTCATGCACCGCAAAACCACTTTCTTCTAGTTGTTTGAAAATAGCATCTTCTGCATTACCCATAATGATGCTTGCTTCTGTTCCGATAGCGCGTAAAGCTGCACCTGTAAGTGTGGCAGCATCAATAACTAATTGCGGATTGTATTTGTTAGAATAAGCCAAAGCATCAGCTAAAATCATGCGACCTTCAGCGTCTGTATTGAGTACCTCAATGGTGGTGCCATCAAACATCGTGATGACATCACCTGGCGTGTAAGCGTTTCCGCCTGGTCGGTTGTCAGTGGCTGGAATAAGTGCAATCAAATGAACCGGTAGTTTTTCAAGCGCTGCTAAATAAATGACTGCCGCCATTGTTGCTGCCCCTGCCATATCACCTTTCATGGTGTCCATGCTACCTGGTGTGGGCTTCAAACTGAGCCCTCCTGTATCGTAAACAACACCTTTTCCAACTAGCACAATTGGTTGTTTGTTTTTGGCATTTTTTGGTTTGTATTCGGCAACGGTAAATGTAGGCGGGTCTATTGAGCCTTTGTTTACAGCGAGTAAGCCACCCATTTTGAGGGTTTCAATTTGAGTTTCTTCAAGGACTTGAACTTGAAAACCTGCTTCTTCACCTAAGTCTACAACCGCTTGTGCAAGTTGCTCGGCATTCAAATGAGACACCGGCGTGTTGACTAAATCACGTGTTTTGTGAACTGCTTTGGCAATGTGCTGCAATTCTTGAATTTGTGCTTTGCCAAATGATTTTGGCACAATGACTTCGGCAAAAACTCCTGATTTTGGTTTACTAAAGTGCTGTAAAAAACGGTAATTAGCCAAAAGCAGACCTTCTAAAAAAGCATAAAGGTCGGCGTTGTCTCCGTTTTCAATTTTTAGACAAACTACGTCGTCATGTAAGTACTTCTCGACTTTGTCGGCGAGAATGCGCAGCGCCTCTGCATCCTGACCCGCTTTGATTTCGAATTCAAAATGCGTTTTGGTTTTGGTGTAGTCAAAGTCTTTGGCTTCTGGCTGGTTAGGCACGAAACGTAAAACTGAAGGCTGCTTATCTTTGGATTGGTAGTTGATTGAGAGCATTGATCTTTTTTTACAAAGTTAACAAGAAAGCGACTGCTATTTCGTTAAATCTTCCCGATGTTGTTCAAGAAATTTATCGATCAAGCGGGGCAATGGCAAACTGGAAATTTCCTCAAAAGGATAATAGTTAAGCTCCTTCGTTTTAGACTCAAACGGAGCGCGGATAAAAAACGCTTTGATCCTTTGATGCGTCAATATATGTTTGAAAGGAGCCGAGCGCCAAACACTTGTAAAACGCTCCAAATAAGCAGATTGCGATTCTTCGGTGTCTAATTCCACAAGTGGAAACTCATATAAACCTTCCCAAATATCTCCAGCGCCTCGTCGTTCAAAGGCAAGGTTGCCCTGTTGATCCTGTTCAATATGATACACAAAAAAACGCGGCCTTACTTTTAATTTTTTTTCTTTGACGGGCAAAACCTGAACTTTTCCTTCTGAAAAAGCAGCACAAGAGGCATTCAGCGGGCAACCCCCACAACTTGGCGAAACCGGCTTGCATTGCATCGCACCAAATTCCATGATGGCTTGGTTGTGTTGAGCCGCTTGTTTGGGGTCCAACATTTCCTCTGCAATTTTTTCAAAAGCCTTTTTTCCTGCCGTAGAGTTGATGGCTAAATCAATCCCAAAAAATCTACTAAGCACTCTGTAAACATTGCCATCTACAACGGCATGTGGTAAATCAAAAGCAAAAGAGGCAATGGCTGCTGCAGTATAAGGTCCAATTCCTTTCAGCTGAAGAAGGCCTTGATAGCTTTTTGGGAATTCCCCCCGATAAGCTTTGCTGATAATTTGAGCCGTTTTATGCAGATTTCTCCCGCGGCTATAATAACCAAGACCCTGCCAAAGACTCAAAACTTCTTGTTCGCTAGCATTTGCTAATACATGAATATTTGGAAAGGCAGCAACGAATTTATTGTAATAAGGCAAGCCCTGGTCGACCCGCGTTTGTTGTAAAATAACCTCGCTAAGCCATATTTGATAAGGATCTTTGGTGTGTCTCCAAGGCAAGTTACGCTGGTGATTTTCATACCATTTGATCAAGATCTGACTAAGTGCGTGCATAATATTTCAGAAAAATTCGTGGAAAATTACGCATATAATGTTTCTGTGAAGTATTTTTGCGCCGCTATTAATCACCTAATCAATTAACCAAAGAGATATGACAAAAGCGGATATCGTTGCAAATATTGCAGAAGAAACCGGATTGGAAAGAGCAGAGGCACTTCGTGCAGTAGAGGCTTTTATGAACAACATCAAAGCTTCTATGGCTGACGGAAAAAATGTGTACTTACGTGGGTTTGGAAGTTTCGTAGTGAAAGAACGCGCTCAAAAAACAGGTCGCAATATCTCAAAAAACACCACGATCATCATCCCGGCGCACAACATTCCTTCTTTCAAGCCTTCAAAAACCTTCGTTGACGAGGTTAAGAACAAGGTTCAGGTGAAATAAGATTTCTTTTTTACTGAAATTTGTATTACCTTTGCACTCCCTTTGCGGGGGTGCATTTTTTTTGTAACAAAGTACTAAACATATAATATACTCATTATGCCAAGCGGTAAAAAAAGAAAAAGACACAAGATGGCGACGCACAAGCGTAAAAAAAGACTTAGAAAAAATCGCCACAAGAAGAAAAAATAATTTCTTCTTTCATATGTAAACGCATAGAGAGCTCATTGATTTTTCTTTGAGCTTTCATTGTTTCATC